>DASVBS010000082.1 GCA_036375715.1 Longimicrobiaceae bacterium
GCTCCCACCTCTCGGCTGGCAGAGAATCGGCTGGGATCCTCGATCAACAAGACAAAGGCGAGCGCGGTCACCGGACCGACTCCTTTGATCTGTTGGAGTCGCCGCGCCTCCGGGTAGTGTGCTGCGATCGTCTCCTCGATCGGCGGTCGAAGGCTCGGATTCGCTCGTTCAGCTCCTGGATCACCTCCAGCAGCGGCCGCATCACCTCTCGCAGGTCTGCGGGGATCTGCACCGATGCCGTGCGAGCGAACGACTCCGTGGAGCATTTCTGGATCCGACCACCCACGGACTTGACCGTGCCACGCACGTGATTGGTGAGCTTGGTTCGCGTGCGCACCAACACGTCCCGAGCTCGGAGGATCGCCAGGTGCTTCTGCACCTCTGGGCCACGATGCCGGATCGGGTGGACCAACGCTCCCTGCCTCCCCTACCACCCCCGCACCCGCATCCTCCGCAGGATCTCCGCCCGGTACCTGCCGGTGTTCTCCGGTGTGCGGCGGCGGGGATTGGGAAGCAGGGCGGCCAGGCCTGCGGCCTGGGTGCGGGTGAGCTCTGAGGCGCTCACGCCGTAGTGATGCCGCGCGGCGGCGTCGATGCCCCAGATTCCCTCGGCCCATTCTACCTCGTTCAGGTACAGCTCCAGAATCCGCTCTTTGCCGAGAACCACCTGCGCCACCGGGGTCAGACCCCAATCGTAGAGCTTGCGCACCGGGTTCCGGTGCGTGGTCCCGAACAGGTTCTTCATCAGCTGCTGGGTGATGGTCGAGGCGCCACGGATCCGGATGCCGCCCGCGGCCTCGCTCCCCGCACTGATCATCTCCGCCCAGTCGAAGCCGAAATGCTCCCAGAACCCTCCGTCTTCCGCGGCCACCACGGCGCGGGGGACATGCCGGGGTAGAGACTCCAGCGACACCCGGTTCTGCACCTTGCGATACTCCTCACCAGCCAGGAGCGACTCGATCCCCCGCTGGAGCTGCACACCGGTGATCGGCGGCGACAGGAAGCGGTACGCCACCAGCAACAGCACGCACAGCAGGTAATAGCCGACGAGTACCAGGAGCACCGCCCTCGCCATCCGGCGGAGCAGAGCCCGCACACCGAGCCTCTGCCCCTCCCCGGAGACGGGCACGGGCACACCGAGCGGCAACGTCTGCTCGTCGCCAGGTTCGTTATGTTCGCGATTTCTCCAGCGCATGGCGGCCCTTCGTTGAGGCGGCAAGCAGGGCAAGCAGACAAGGGGCGGTGAACGGATGACAGGGTGACAAGGTGACAAGGTGAACGGGGACGGAGCGCCACCGTCGAGCCGCGCGCCACTTGTAGCCCATGGCGTAACCAGGGCGGCAGGAAGTCCAGGTTCTCGCCATCATCACCGGCAGCGCCGTCCGGTCACCTTGTCACCTTGTCACCCCACCACTCCCCCGCGCTCTCAACCCCGCCGCCAACCTGTCCCGTGCGGCGGGACCCGGCAATAGATATCTTCGCCAGGCCACGGTGTGAGGGGCCGACGATGCCCTCCGCACCGTGGCTGGACCTCCGCATGACACTGGACGTGTGTGATCGATATGCAATCTGCGATAAGCGAGGCGAACGCGCCCGCACGGGGGCACACTGCGATGCTCGTGCTGGTGACGCTGAGCCTCTGTCATCTTCTCAATGACACCATGCAGTCGCTGCTGGCAGCGCTGTATCCGGTGTTCAAAGCAAACTATGGCCTCACCTTTACCCAGATCGGGCTGCTGACCTTCACCTTCCAGGCGACCGCATCGCTGCTTCAGCCGGTGGTCGGGGCGACCCTGGACCGGCACCCGCGCCCGCGCCTGCTCTCGGCCGGCATGGGGTCCACCTTCGTCGGCCTGCTGCTGCTGGCCTGGGCGGGGCACTACTGGCTTCTGATCGCCGCCGCCGCGCTGGTCGGCCTGGGCTCGGCGGTCTTCCATCCTGAATCTTCCCGCATTGCGCGCACGGCCTCCGGCGGCCGCCACGGCCTGGCGCAGTCGATCTTCCAGGTTGGCGGAAACACCGGGACGGCGGTGGGGCCGCTGCTGGCGGCGTACTTCGTCCTGCCGGGAGGACAGCACAGCGTCGCCTGGTTCTCGCTGGCGGCCCTCACAGCGATGGCGCTGCTCTGGTGGGTGGGCGAGTGGGCGCGCGATCAATCGACGCGGAAGGCTGCCGTCGCGGCCTCGCCCGTGGCCACCCTGAGGCTGCCGCGGCGCACGGTCGTGCGTGCGATCGGGGTGCTGGTGGTGCTGATCTTCTCCAAGTACATGTATCTCGCCAGCCTCACCAGCTACTTCACCTTCTACCTGATGGAGACCTTCGAGGCGTCGGTGGCGCAGTCGCAGATCTCCCTGTTCATCTTCCTGGGAGCGATGGCCGCCGGCACCCTGCTCGGAGGGCCGATTGGAGATCGGTTCGGGCGAAAGACGGTGATCTGGTTCTCGATCCTGGGAGTCCTGCCCTTCACCCTGCTCCTCCCGCACGTGAGCTACCTGTGGACGACCGTGCTGAGCGTGGCGATCGGCTTCATCCTGGCTTCCGCCTTCCCGGCGATCATCGTCTATGCTCAGGAGCTGGTACCCGGCCGGATCGGCGCCGTCTCCGGGCTCTTCTTCGGATTCGCCTTCGGCATGGGAGGTATCGCCGCCGCTCTGCTGGGGGTGCTGGCGGACTGGAAGGGGATCGAGTTCGTGTACCAGGTCTGCGCCTTCCTCCCCGCTCTCGGTGTGGTGACGGCCTTGCTGCCCGGCGAGGAGAAGCGCCGCCCTAGTTGAGGAAGGTGTAGCTCAGCTTCACCAGCAGGACGTCCTGCGGGATGATATCGAAGGTGTCGGCGATCTGGCCGCCGATGGACCGCTCGAAAGGCGAAGGGCCCCAGGGGGCAAGGGGGCTCATCTCGTCCTCGAGGCGACGGCCGTGGGTCCAGACGACGTAGAGGACGGAGCCAGGCCGGTACTCCCAGCGCAGGACGGCGTTTGACTGCAGGCTGCTGAACGCGAAGTCGTCGCGCTTGGGGAAGGCATCGAAGGGAGCCAGCTCGTCTCGCGTGCGCAGGATCCCCATGCGCTGATAGCGCCCGCCCGCCAGGAAGAGCTGACTGTAGAGCTGGAAGGAGAGGTCGGGGGTGAAGGTATACCCACCCCGCAGCGTCAGGTCGAGCGAGCGGGTGTCCCGGTGGCCGAAGACCGGAACGAAGTAGCGCCCCACCTCGACCGGCTCCACTCCCTCGAGAATGCCGGCGAGCTGCCCTTCATCGTCGAACTCGACGAAGTCGTCGGGGTCGGTGACCACCTCGCCCGATTCGACCCCGATGAGCCACCCGCCCTGGCCGTCGCTCAGGAAGGTCTCATTGGAGGACCACGCCAGCACATCGTCTTCCCACTCACCCTCGAGATTCCCCTCCAACGAGACGCGATCGCTGACGCGCCAGTTGCCCCGCAGGCCGGCGGCATAGCCGCGCCCGCCCCCCTCGACGAAGGTCAGGCCCACCTCGGGCTCGATCTCCCAGCTACGCCGCTCGTCGGTGGTGAACTCAGCATCGATGCGGACTGAAGCGGGCTTCGCCCAGGGCCACAATCCGCGCGTCTCGTAGAGGTCGTAGCCGCCGAAGGGACTCTCGAACGAGGCCGACAACTCGAAGGACTGAAAGGTCCGCAGCATCCATTGGGAGCGGAGGTCCAGCTCCAGTCCCTGGTTCAGCCCGTCCGTATAAGCGAATCGCTGCACCCCGAAGAGTTCCGCGCTCGCCCGCTGGAACGGTCCAAATGGCCGGTTGTCGTTGATCTCGTGTTCGATGCTGCCGATCAGGACGTAGGCGTTGTTCTCCCGGAGCTGGCCCACGTCGTTCGGATTGAACTCGTCCGAGAAGACCTCGGTCCCCAAAAATCCCTGCCAGGCTCCCTGACGCTTGACGGCCCAGACCTTGGCCGCGAAGCCGCGCTCTGCCTCGTTCACGTTGGCCGTCCACATCCGGCTCGTGGCGGCCGCGAAGCCCTCGATACCGTACTGGTCGTCCAGAAAGCGGAGGTCCCAGTCGGCGCCCGCGCTGAAGCTGCGCAACCGACCGGAATCGGCCGGCGCGTCGTACGCGGTGAAGATTCCGCCGGCGGTCGAGTTGCCGCGGAACTGTTGGGTCGCGCGACCGACGGCGAAGTGGGTCTCCGGGGAGAAATCGTGCCCCGTGGTAGCCCCGAGTACGCCGAAGGACAGCCCCCGGCCCGTGCGCCCGGACAGCTTGGCGGCTCCGATGATGGGGGATAAGGCCCCGATCCGGCGGGTATAGAGGAGCTGCCCCGGACCGGCGGAGAACTGGTAGATGCTGCTCCCCTCCACGAAGAACGGCCGCCGCTCGTCGAAGACGGTCTCGAAGGCGGTGAGGTTGAGGACTGCCGGATCGGATTCTACCTGGCCGAAGTCCGGGTTGATCGTGGCGTCGAGCGTGAGGTTCGGGCCGAGGCCGATCTTCAGGTCGGCGCCGATCTCCACCTCCCCGGTCCCCGCCCTCTCACCCGGATCGGTTTCGCTCTCCTGAGTTTCGACACGGGCGACCGAGTAAGGTCGGAGCTGCACGTTCCGCCGCGGATCCACCCCCTCGATCCCGACCAGGTCGGCGAAGCGCGCGACCTGGTTCGCCCGTTCGACCCGGCGGACCAGCGGCCACTCCGATCGTTCGCCGGCGCGCGGGAGGTGCCGACTGAACTGCACCCCCCATCGCTGTGTACTCGCACGACGGAAGCGAAGCATGCTGTAGGGGATCGCCATCTCGACCACCCAACCCTCCGCCGTCAGCTCGACCGCCGAGGTCCAGATGGCGTCCCAAGAAGGATCCATGTTGTCGGGCACCTGACCGCCTCCGCCACCTCCACCCGGGCCGGGACCGCCGTCGCCACCACCGTCCTTTACGGCATCGAACTGAACGCCCGCCGCGCTCACGCCGAAGGCATAGGCGGTTCGCCGATCGTGGTAGGAATCGATCGCGACGACGAACCAGTCGGCGCGGTTGAATTCGTCCCGGCGCCCGAGCGTCCGCTCGATGAGAGCTGGCTCGTTGTCGTGCAGTGTCGCCCCGATATACAGACTCCCCGGGCCGTACAGCACCCGGACTTCGGTCCGCTGGGAGGCGGGGGCACCCTCGGAGGGTTCGAGCTGTAGGAACTCGGTTGCGGAGGGGGCTCGCTGCCATTCCTCCTCGTCCAGGCGCCCGTCGATCACGATCCCTTCCGCCGGCATGGCGGTCAGCTCGGGCCGAGTCTGGGCTTCAGCCTCGGTCGAGCCAGCCGCGGCCAGCATCAGGAGAACCCATCCAGCCGACGGCGCCTGGCGGCCTGCAGCGCCGCGCGACGTACGTCGGCACTCCCGGCTCGATCGGGTACGGAGGAGAGTCATGACAGGTGGTTTGGGGGTCCCGATGGCCATTCGGTCTACTCTACACGTTGACCATCGATCCTGCTGGGTGCGATTTCCGCTCCGATCGGGAATCGCACCCCTCGTGGGCTCGTCGTCCCTACAGGCTGACCCGGCATGAATCCGACCACCTTCGCGCCACCCACGGGTCCGGTGCGCGCTCCGCGGACGGAGCGAGTAGTTCTGGTGTTCGTCCTGCTCGCCCTCGTCACCCTCGTGGCCGTGCCGATCCTCGTCAATCGGCGCGCTAATGCGCTGCGCGAGCAGATCGAAGCGGCGGAGCCCGCGCGCAACGAGGTGACCTCGCTCGAGTTCAATCTCGTTCGCGAGATGGCGGCGCTCAGCGAGCTGATGCTCACGGCCGACCCATCCGCGCGTGAGGAGTACGAGGAGGCACTCGAGCGTGAGGATTCGATCTACCGCGAGCTGGAGAACCATGCTCGTGCGCTCAGCCCGGAGGTGGTCGAACGCCTGGCGGAGGTCCGCCTCGCCGCACTGCTGTGGCATTCGCGTGTGACCGACGCTGAAGACCTCCTGGAGGAGTACGGTGAGCCGGACCATCCGCGCCCGCGCCGTGAGAGGCGGCTGTTCGGCGAGCTGCTGATCCTCACCCGCCAGCTGGACGAGGCCATCGTGGAGCACACGCGCACGGTGCGTGCGCGGATCGAGCGGGCAGAGCGGTTGGGGATGTCAGTGACGGTGGCGCTGGGAGTGCTCGCGGTGTTGACGGGAGCCGCCGCCGCCCTCCTGGCCGGACGCGCGCGTCAGTTCGCGATCGAGTCGGAGCGCCGCCGGCGGGAGGCGGAAGTCGCCCTCGAGGAGCTCGCGCGCGGGGCCGAGCTGAGAGAACGCCTGCTCCGCGGCATCACCCACGACGTGAAGAACCCGCTTGGTGCCGCCAAGGGCTACGCGGAGCTCCTGGCGCTAGGCGTGCGAGCACCCATCCAGCCCGAGCAGGTGCCGCTGGTCACCGGCATTCAACGCTCGGTGGACGGGGCCCTGCGCATCATCAACGACCTGCTGGACCTCGCCCGGGTGGAGAGCGGGCGGCTGCCGATCGAGCCGAAGCAGGTAGACCTGCACTGGGTCCTGAAGGAAGTGCTCGAGGTCCAGCGGGCGCAGATCGAAGCCGCCGGCCACAGGCTGACCCTGGACTCGCGGCCGGGTGAGTTCATCATCCGAACCGATCCCACGCGGGTGCAGCAGATTGTCCAGAACCTGCTCTCCAACGGGGCGAAGTACACCCCCCCGCCCGGCGCCATCACCGTGAGGGTAGAGCGGCGCGAGGACACAGGTTCGGGACGAGGCGCTTGGGCGGCGGTGTGCGTGCAGGATACTGGCCCCGGAATTCCTCCGGAGATGCGCGACCGGATCTTCGAGGAGTTCACCCGGGTGAAGGACGACGGCCGGGTGGAGGGACACGGTCTGGGTCTCGCCATCGCCCGGCGTATTGCCCGCCTGCTCGGCGGCGACCTCCGCCTCGACAGTTCATCCAACCCGGGCGCCTGCTTCGTACTGCTCCTGCCTCTGAAGGCGCTCGAGAGCGATCGCTCGGACGCACCCGGCGTCTCTCGCCCGGCAATATCCCGACCCTGAACAACCTGCCGCGCCCGTCGACGGATGCCCACTTCGCCGCCCATTCGTCGCCTGGAAGGATGAGCGTCATTCGACCTCGAGAGTGCCACGGATGTCGCGCCGCGTCGGAGACGTCCGGTACAGCGCCGCCCGCGCCACGTCCTGGGGGTGCCAAGACGGCGCACGGGGTGCTCTTCGACGAGCCGCGACTGGATCTCGAGCGGGATTTGCGCGCCGCTTCGAGGGGGCAATTGAGAAAGGTGAATACTGCCGCGACGGCCTTTCCGGGTGGCGGTCACCCCTCCGGCAGCGCCGGGGTGGCTTCGATCTCCTTCTGAAGCCACGCACGCGCGAGCAACCAGTCGCGTTGCACCGTCTTGAGGGAGGTCCCGAGCGAGAGGGCGGTTTCCTGGAGGGAGAGACCGGCGAAGAAGCGCAGCTCCACCACCTGCGCCGCCCGAGGGCTCACGGCCGCCAGGCGGTCCAGCGCGGCATCCAGCGCCAGCAGGTCGTCCGAGGCCTCTTCCGCCCAGACCGCCGCCGCGTCGTCGAGGGCCAGTGCGACCACTCCGGAGCCGCGCTTCTTCCGCTTCCGGGCCCGGGCGTGGTCGACCAGCACGCGCCGCATGCACTGGGCGGCGATGGCGAAGAAGTGGTGTCGGTCGCGGGGCTTCAGCTCGCGGCGCTCCGCCAGCCGTAGGTAGGCCTCGTGGACCAGGGCCGTGGCGTTGAGCGTGTGCCCGGCGTCTTCCCGCCGGAGCTGCGCCCGCGCGAGCTCGCGGAGCTCGTCGTAGACGATGGGGAGGATGCGACCCAACGCCTCCTCATCACCCGCTCGTAATCGCTGGAGCCACTCCGTGAGAGTCGCCTGTGGCACGTGCGGAGCTCCTTCCGGGCACGTTGACGCTGGACCCTTTCCGGCCAATATAGACGCAGGGCGCCCCGCATCAATGCGGCTGCCCTTCCCACCCGCTCCACCCTCACCTGGAGCTTCAGATGGACCGCCAATCGTGGGATCGCCTCCAGTCCCTCTTCTTCGCCGCACTCCAGCTGCCTCCGGAGGAACTGACCGCGTTCCTCGACCACCGCTGCGCCGATGATCCCGAGCTGCGCGCCGAGCTGGAGGCGGTGCTGGCCAGCCATGAACGCATCGGCGGTGATCAGCCGCTCATTCAGGAAACCACCGCGAACGCTGAAACGACGGCCGCTGAAGCGACGACGGGCGCAACTGCAGGGGACCTCACCGGCCTGAGAATCGGCCCCTACCGGCTGGAGGAGCGAATCGGTCGGGGCGGGATGGGCGATGTCTATCGGGCGCAGCGGGTCGACGAGAGTTATCGCCAGGAGGTTGCCATCAAGCTGGTGCGCTCCCACCTCCCTCCCGAGGAGATGGCCGCCCGCTTCCGCATCGAGCGACAGGTGCTGGCCCGGCTGCAGCACCCGAACGTGGCCCCACTGCTGGACGGAGGGGTGACTCCGGACGGGCGGCCTTACCTGGTGATGCAGTTCGTCCGCGGCCTTCCCATCACCGACTACGCGGACGCCCATCGACTCCCCCTGGCCGACCGTCTCCACCTGTTCATGCAGGTCTGCCGTGTGGTGCATTTCGCCCACAGCAACCTGGTCGTGCACCGCGACCTCAAGCCATCGAACATCCTGGTGACGGAAGAGGGGGAGATCCGGCTGCTCGACTTTGGGATCGCCAAGCTGCTCGATCCGGAGGGGATGGGCATCACCGCGCCGCTCACCGAAGAACACCTGCTGCTCACGCCCGAGCACGCCGCCCCGGAGCAGATCCTGGGCGACCCGATCACCACCGCCACGGATGTCTACGCGCTCGGCATCCTACTATACGAATTGCTCACGGGCACCCGACCCTTCCGCGCAAGCATGGGCCCGGGTTGGCACCGCATCGTTTGCGAGCAGGAAGCCACCCGCCCCAGCGAAGCCCTCACCACCCTGGTATCCGACGCATGGCAGCACGACGCGGCAGACGTAGCGCGGGCGCGCCGCACGAGGGTGTCCGTCCTGCGGCAGCAGCTTCGAGGCGACCTGGATGCCATCGTTCTGATGGCGCTGCGCAAGGAGCCGGAGCGCCGCTATTCGTCCGCCGAGCAGTTCGCTGAAGACGTCCGGCGCTTCCTGGAGGGGCGTCCGGTGCTCGCCCGCCGTGACACGATCGGTTACCGAGCCCGCAAGTTCCTGCGGCGCAATCGCCTGGTGGTGGCCGCGGCGGCGGTGATGCTGGCCGTGCTGGTGGCCGCGACCGGCTTCAGCACCTATCAGGCGCGGGCTCGCGCCGTGGCCCTCGAGGAAGCGCGTCTCGAGCGCGACAAGGCGGCCAGCCTCGCGAGCTTCATGTTGAGCGTTTTCGGAGCGAACGAGCCGGTCGTCTCGGGGGGAGACACCATTACCGCGCGGCAGCTCCTGGACCGGGCGGGTGAGCGCATCGCCCTCGAGCTGGCGGATGAGCCGCTGGTGCGTGCGGACATGGAGATGGCGATCGGGCAGGCGTACGGTGCCCTCGGACTCTTCGCCCAGGCCCAGCCCCACCTGGAGGCGGCACTGCAGCGGCGGCGCGAGAACCTTTCGGCCCCACACGAAGACATCGCCGAGGCACTCGATGCGGTGGGGCGCGGCATCGCCTCGCTGGGCGATGCGCGGGCGGCGCTCCCGCACCTGCAGGAGGCCCTGGCGATGCGTGAAGCGCTCTTCGGGCCGAACGACACCACGGTGGCCAGCACGCTCACCGCACTGGCCAGAATCGAGATCGACCTGGAGGAGTTCACCACTGCACAGCGCCGGCTGGAGCGCGCGGTCCGGATCTATCGGTCGGCCGAAGGCCCAACCGGCAGGGGTCTGCCGCAAGCCCTGCGATTCCTCTACCTGACTCGGCAGTGGCAGGGGGATCATGAAGGCGCGTTCCCATACGCAGCCGCTGCGCTGCAGGCTGCGGACAGCTTGTTGAGCCCGACCGACCCCTACCGTCTGCACGTGGCCAACGACTACGCGCTCGCGCTGGAGGGTGTGGGTCGCCTGGATTCGGCCGAGGCAGTGCACCGCCGGCTAGTGACGGAGTACACCGCCCTCTCGGGTCCCGACCACGTGGATATCTCCTACGCGTACCACAACCTGGGGAGGGTCCTGCGGAAGCAGGGGCGGACCGAAGAAGCCCTCGCAGCCTTCCAGCAGGCGCTGGAGGTGCGCGAGCGCGCCCTGGGACCCGATCATCCGGCGGTCGCTTACATCCTCCATAGCTACGCGCTTGCCCGCGGCCTCGCGGGAGACGTGGATGGGGCAAGCCAGCTGATCGACCGGGCGGTGCGCATCGCAGAGGCGCGTCTGGGCCCGACCGACATCGCCACTTTCGACGCCCTCGTCCTACAATCCCAGCTCAGGGCCTTACAGGGGCGCTCTGAGGAGGCGATCCGCATCCTGGAAACGCTGGTCGACCGCGGCTGGGCCGACCTCGCCGTCATCGAGGCGACGCCGTACGCGTCGATCTCCGATGATCCGCGGTTCCAGGTGGTGAGCGAGAAGGTACGACAGAAGGTCGAAAGCGAAGGCTAGCCGGGCGGATCGACCTCGAGGTTCAATCACCGTCCATGCCGATCCTGAACCGGAGTTCGAACCTGTAGGGGCGTCTATGGCAGAGTGGCCTGGCTGCGCGACGCCGTGCGCTTCTAAGTGGCCTCCTGGATTCTCACTCCAGCGCCGCATCCACCTCGCGCAGGAACTCGTCGAGATCGAGCGGCTTGGTCAGGTAGCCTCGTGCCCCCGCCGCGCGCAGGCGCGCGATCTGGCGCGGCGTGGCGTCGGCGCTGATCACCAGGACGGGGATGTTGCTGGTACGTGAATCGGAGCGTAGCTGCTGCAGCACGTCTTCTCCGTTCATGTCCGGCAGGTGGAGGTCGAGCAGGATCAGGTCGGGGCGGTGCTCGCGAGCGAGCTCGAGCCCCATGCGCCCTTGCAGCGCCGGCAGGAGCTGGATCTCCGGACGGTCCTCGAAGATGCTCTCCACCAGGTTCAGGTTGGCCAGGTTGTCCTCCACGTACAGCACGCGGCGAGGACCACGACTGGCCTGTCGCGGGGTCGGCGCGGGGGCACCCAGGCGGTAGCTCTCCAGCCGGGCGAGCGGGTGATCGTCCACCGGCAGCTCGACCCAGAAGGTGCTCCCTACGCCCACCTCGCTCTCCACCCGCAGCTCGCCGTGCATGGCCTCGACCAGGCGCTGCGACAAGGCCAGGCCCAGCCCGGTACCCTCCACGCCTCCCTGCTCGGCTCCCAGGCGGGAGAAAGGCACGAACAATTCCCCCATGCGCTCCGCCGGGATCCCCGGGCCGGTATCACTCACCCCCAGCGCCAGGCGCGGCGTACCATTCTCCCCGTCCAGCCGTCGGGCGTGCAGCTCCACGCGCCCACCCGTGGAGTTGTACTTCACCGCGTTGGAGAGCAGGTTCAGCAGCACCTGCATCAGCCGCTGTCGGTCTGCCCGCACATGTACGTCCGCCTCCAGCGGCACGGAGTGAGGCAGGGAAACCGGTCGCTGCTGTGCCATCGGCCGCACCAGCGCGAGAGCCTCCTCCAGCAGCTCGCCGGCGTGCACCGGCTCCACCGAGAGTTGCTGTCGGTTCGACTCGATCCGCGCGATGTCGAGCACCTCGTCGATCAGGCTCAGGAGGTGGCGCCCCGCCTTCATGATGTGCTCGACGGCGCGGAGCTGATCCGGCTGAAGGTCCCGCCTTGCGAGTACCTGTCCGAAGCCGAGGATGCTGTTCAGCGGCGTCCGCAGCTCGTGGCTCATGCGGGAGAGGAACTCACTCTTGGCCAGGTTCGCGCGTTCCGCTTCTTCCTTCGCCCGCTGCAGCGCCGCTTCGATCTGCTTCCGCTCGGTGATGTCCCGGACCACCCAGATCCTGCCGTACAGCTTGCCTTCCCGGCTCTTCAGCGGTGCGGAATAGCGGTCGAGTACGCGGCCGTCGGCGAGCAGGACCTCGTCCCGGTGTGTCGCATCGGGGTCGTGGCGGAGTCGCTCGATGCTCGCCTGGTACGCTTGCGGGTCAGCGGTCTGCGCGATCGCCCAGCGGAGCATCTCATGACACCGTTCGAGGGGGCGCAGCTCCTCCGGCACGTTGAAGATGTCCGCGTACCGACGGTTCATGCTGAGCACCCGCCCCTGGTGGGCGACCAGAATCCCGTCGATCGCCGCCTCGTTCTGAGCCGCCAGCAACGCCGACTGGAAGCGCAGGGCCTCCTCCGCCTGCTTGCGCTCGCTGATGTCGCGGATGAACCCGGCGAAGCGATGCTGCCCGTCGATCGTATACTCGCCGAAGTTGATCTCCAGATCGACCTCGGAACCGTCCTTGCGCCGGCCAGGGACCTGCACACCCACCCAGGACATGCTCCGCTTGCCGGTCGCCAGGTAGCGGTTCACCCCCTCCCGGTGGGACTGCCGTAGCCGCTCGGGAATAAGCATGGTGAGGCTGCGTCCCACCAACTCTTCAGCGGTGTAGCCGAAGATCGTCTCCATGGCGGGGTTCACCGAGATGATCGTGGAACCGTCGTCCATCACCACGATCCCATCCGGATCCGCATCGGCGAGGGCCCGGTACTGCTCCTCGCGCTCGCGCACCGCCGCGTGCGCCGCGGCGAGCTCGGCCGTCCGCTCCGCCACGGCTCGCTCCAGTTCCTCCTGCGAACGCTGGAGCACCGCCTGCGCTTCCATCCTCTCCGTCACATCGCGCGCGGTCGCGAGCACGCGCTCCTCCCCCCCGATGACCGCCCGACGCAGGCTGACCTCGATCCAGATCATCCGGCCGGAGCTATGCCGCGCGCGCCAGGTAAAGAGCTGCGGCTCGCCCGCGGCGGCGCGGTGCACGTAGTCCAGCGCCTCGACGGCGCTATAGGGTGCCTCGCCCGTGCTCACCGCCTCGATCCCCATGGCCGCGAACTCCTCGCGCGTACGCCCGTGGAAGGCCATGGCGCGCTCGTTCACGTCGAGGATCGACCCGGTGACCGGGTCGTGGACATACATCGCCTCGCTGGCGAGGTCGAAGATGGTCCGGTAGCTAGCCTCGGCGATCCGCAAGGCCTCCTCGAGATCGCGCTCCTGCGTGACCTCGCGGAAGCGCCAGAGCCGGAGCGCTCCCCGCCCGCCGTCCGGCCCGGTTCCGAACGATCCTTCCAGTACGCGTCCATCCGACAGCTCGAAACAGGCGTTTTCGCCACCGGGGCCACCGCCCGCCGAGCCGTCCAGCGCCGCGGTATCCTGGTCTGCGAGCCGTGCGCGCATGGCGCCCGTGACCGCAGACCCGTCGCGCGTAGCCAGCAGCTCCTCGTCCAACTTCCAGAGCTCGAGCAGGCGACGGTTCCAGGCCACAATGCGCTCGTTCTCGTCCAGGATCAGAATACCGTCGCTGGCCGTTGCCAGGACGATCTCGAGAGCAGCGTGGAAATCGCTTGACGGTGTCTCCGACCGGCGGTCGGCATCGCCCCGGGCGACCCCGGTCTTGGCAGGTTGCATGGACGGGCTCAGGGGTAGTGCGGTTCCGCGAGCTCCGAACGGTGGAAGGACGTGACGACGAGTGTGATTGCTGGCGACGAGCAGGTGAATATTGCGCGCGCCGGTGCACGGCAGCAAGACGGGCTGGAAGCGAGCTCCGCGACAACATCGGCACTTGCTGCGCGACATCCCTGTCGCCAACATCCCGTGGTCGCTCCGAATGCACGGGCGCAGAAAAGCAAGCTCGGCCGCCACGACGTCCTGCGCTCTGCCACTCCGATCCATCGCATGAGCACGATCTACCCCCCGAGCTCCCCGGTGGAGCGCGAGCGCTTCCTGTACGCGGATCTTTCACGTTTCCCCGCGGAGATCTTCCAGTTCGATCCCCGCATGGCGAGCGGTTGGCTCTCCGACCGGTACTTCGTGCGCGCGGCCCACACCCTGGCCCACGCCGGGCGGGATCCGGTGGTGACTCTCCAGCTGTTCGCCAAAACTCCGGGTACGCTGGTGGGCGTCTGGGAATCGATCCGGATGCTGCAGACCCAGCTGGCGGCAGGCTACGACGTAGCCGATCTCCAGGTGGACACCCTGCTGGAGGGCGAGCGGTTCGAGCCCTGGGAGACAGTGATGCACATCCGTGGACCGTACCGCGCCTTTGCCCACCTGGAGACAGACATCCTGGGGGTTCTGGCACGTCGCACCAAGGTGGCCTCGCAGACGCGCGCAGTGGCGGACGCGGCGGGTGGACGACCGATCATCTTCATGCCCGCCCGGCACGATGACTGGCGCGTGCAGGTGGCCGACGGATACGCCGCGCTCCGCGGCGGGGCGGCAAGCGTCTCCACTGACGCCAATGGGGCATGGTGGGGAACGGAGGGTGTGGGTACGATGCCCCATGCCCTGATCGCCGCGTTCGGGGGAGACACGGTGGAAGCGACCCTCGCCTTCGCGCGCTACTGCCGGGACCGCGAGCCGGGCGTGAAGATCGTGAGCCTCGTCGACTTCGATAACGACGTGATCCGGACCTCGATCGCGGTCGCGCGGGCCATGGAACGCGAGTTCGGACGTGGTGCTCTGGACGCGGTTCGCGTCGACACCAGCGAACGGCTGATCGACAAGGGGTTGATAGACGACCCGGAGGCCTGGGGGAAGGAAAACCTCAATGGGGTCAATCCCACCCTCGTTCTCCGGTTGCGCGCAGCCCTCGACGAGGCCGGCTATCCGGAGGTCGGCATCGTGGTGAGCGGCGGCTTTGACGTCGAGAAGATCGGTGAGTTCGAGTCGCTGGGCCTGCCCGTCGCGGCTTACGGAGTGGGAAGCAGCCTGATTGTCGGTAGCCACGACTTCACCGCGGACGTGGTCGAGGCGGACGGGCGGCCCGTGAGCAAGGTTGGACGTCGATACATTCCCAACCCCAGGCTCCTGCGGGTCGACTGGGACCGTCTGGCCGCGGCGGACGCCGAGACCGCCGCGAAATTCGCGGACGCGGGCGGGAAAGTGGAGAGACTGGAGCGATGAAGACTCAGATGAAGATGAAGAGGATTGCTGTCCTGGCGATGGGCCTCGTGCTGGCAGCCCTCCCGCTGCTGCCGCTTGCGGGCGCCGCACAGCAGGTGCCGCCCGGCAAGCGCATCGGCATCATCGGGCTGGACACCTCGCACAGCCCGGCCTTCGTAAACGCCTTCAACGCCGATGAGCCCGATCCGGCGCTGCTGGGGTACCGCGTGGTGGCCGCCTACCCCTACGGCAGTCGAACCATCGAGTCGAGCTACAGTCGCATTCCGCGCTATACCGAGGAGGTGCGCGCCCGCGGTGTCGAGATCGTCGGGTCCATCGCCGAACTGCTCGAAAAGGTCGACGTGGTGCTGCTGAACACCAACGACGGTCGGTTGCACCTCGAGCAGGCACTGGAGGTGTTCCGAGCGGGGAAGCCGGTCTTCATCGACAAGCCCGTGGCTGCGTCTCTCGCCGATGCGATCGCCATCTACGACGCCGCGGAGCACTATGGCGTCCCGGTGTTCAGCTCCTCCACGCTGCGTTTCACTCCCGACGTGCAGGCGGTGCGCGGCGGGAGCATCGGGCAGGTCACAGGCGCGGACGCTTTCAGTCCGGCGACCCTGGAGCCCACGCACCCGGATCTCTTCTGGTACGGGATCCACGGGGTGGAAATCCTGTTCGCCGTCATGGGCACCGGATGCGAGACAGTCAGCCGACTGCACGCGGAGGGGTGGGACGTGGTGACCTGCCGCTGGCGCGACGGCCGGGTGGGCACCTTCCGCGGGCTGCGCGAGGGGAAGACCGGTTATGGCGGCACCGCATTCGGTACGGAAGGTATCCAGGTGCTGGAGTACGAGGGCGGATACGACGGGCTCACCCGCGAGGTGGCGAAGTTCTTCGCAACCGGAAATCCGCCGGTGACGGCAGAGGAGACACTGGAGATCTTTGCCTTCATGGCCGCGGCAGAAGAGAGCAAGCGACGAGAGGGGGCGCCGGTGTCCCTCGCGGAGGTGATGGAACAGGGGCGAAGAGAGGCGGCAACGCGGAACGACGGATGACGGCGCGAACGACTCTCGAAAGAAGGTCACGCTCGCGGACACCGCGCCCGGCTTTGTCGGAAGACCTCGATCAGCTACTGGCGAGGATCCGGGCGTGTAGGGTGTGCGAGGCGTACCTCCCGCTCGGGCCGCGACCGGTGCTGCAGGCCGGAACCGGTGCCCGCATTCTCGTCGTGGGACAAGCCCCCGGGGCCCGCGTGCACGCCTCCGGCATTCCCTGGGACGACCCGAGCGGCGAGCGGCTCCGCAAGTGGATGGGAATTACGAAGGAGGTCTTCTATGACCCGGAGCAGATCGCCATCGTACCCATCGGCTTCTGCTATCCGGGTCGTGGGGCCGGGGGAGACAACCCGCCGCGACCGGAATGCGCGGCGCTGTGGTTCGAGCCGCTGATGGAGCGCCTCCCCGACATCCGACTCAGCCTGCTCATCGGGCAGTACGCGCAGAAGCATTGCCTTGGTCGGCTTCGCCGCGGCTCGCTGACCGAGACGGTGCGTGCCTGGCGAGAGTACGCGCCGGATCGATTTCCCCTCCCCCATCCCTCTCCCAGGAACCAGCCCTGGTTCGTGCGGCATCCCTGGTTCGAAGCCGAGCTGATCCCTGAATTGCGGCGGCGGGTTGCGGAGGTGCTGCTGGGAGATAGCTCCCGCTAAAGCCTCCGCCCAATGAACGAGCCGCCCCGCGGATGGGCGGCTCGCCGGATTTTCGCGCACCTGTAATCGGGCGCATGTGTGCTGAGCTTTCCTGGGAGCTGTACGCGCGTGGACACCGCTGGTTCGACCGAACCCTCCAACGCGGCGGAGCCGGAATCCCCTCCCAGGTCGGCATGATCGGCGCCACACACGGACGATCGAGGCTCACATCCGCTGCTGAGTGTATCCCGCAGGAATCTCGAACAGCGAGTCATCCAGGGACGTGGTCTTCACGTTCCGCACCTCGCTGGTCACCGTGAAGAGGGTCACCTGGGTGGGCTCCTCCTCGGCGGCCGGCTCCGGCTCGGCTGCGCGTCGGCCTCCCAGGCGCCCCATCAGCCCGCCCAACGCCGCCCGTCCCGCCTGCTGCGCCAAGCTCGGCCCGGAGGGCTTCGGATTGGTGATGAGGTTGCGGTCGAAGCGCTTGCCCGGTGCGACGGTGACGAAGTGCGTCACCGACTTCACCGCCATTCCCTCGATCTTCCGTGCCTCTTCCATCGACTGCTGGAAGGCCACCTCGATGCGCGGGTCGTCGGCGAACGCCGCCGCGAAGCCTTCCGTGATCGCCGCACTTGCCTCGGCGACCCGCTGTGCGGACACGTCCTCGAAAGCACTCAGCGCCTGCACCACGGGGATGTCCTTGGAAGTCCACATGTCGGTGAGGACCACCAGGGTGCCCGCCTTCTCCATCTCCGTCCCGCCCTCCGGCACTGCCTCGGCCTCCGCCTCGATGGTGAGGAAGAAACGGTCGGCGTCGTAGCCGGCCACTCGTTGGCGCTCGTTGCCGCGGTCGACGGAGAAGCGGAAGTCCATGCGCCCCTCCGTTCCTCCCTGCCCCATCTCCTCCCGCCGGCTCTCGCTGACTTGCTGACCGGTCTCCCGCGCCCGCTGCAGCATCTCGTCAAAGGTGAAGGTCGTGTAGGTGCGGGCCTGGTGATCCAGCATGGTTACGCTGCCGGCATCCAGGTCGATGATCGACGAGGTCTGATCCGCGTCACTCCGCATCTTGCGGCCCTTGATGTAGGTGGTCTCGACGGTCTCCGTCGATCCCCCACCGAGACGCGCGGCCACCCTCATCGCCGCGCCGGCCGCGCCCGCGAAATCCACCCGGGTCACGGTCTCGTACTGAATGTCCTGCGCCTCGAGCTGCGACGTCAGCGCACAGGCAGCGACCGCAGCGACGACCAGGCGGGTACGGAACGTCTTCATGGGCTCCTTCCTGGGAAAAGGGAACCGAAAAATCTGGGCGGACTGGTTAGCGAACGTACCGGGACAAGGAACGGCCGGGTTGCTTCCGACGTGCTCGCGCGGGTGCCTGGGATATGGACCCTGGCGCCCGCCTTCCGGGTCGAGGGGCGATGCGTCTGCTTGGCCCTGGTCGGATGGGCCGGAGGAGTTATTCCGTGCGGTGGATAATGCTATGGGGCTCGCACGAAAATGCACCCTACCAGGGGCAACGGCAAGTGCGGCATCGTCCCGGGAGGCGCGGCCATGGCCGCACACCTTCTTCTCGGAAACGGGGGCGGAAAAGCATCACCGGCGCACACGGCCGCCCGGACCCTGGTCCGGTGTTTGCTGCGCCCCCGCCCCATCGCGAGCTTTCGAGCGGAGGGGGACGTTGCCCAAGCGCATCCTGATCGTCGAGGACAACTTCGACAACCGCGAGATCTACGCTGAGATCCTGCGGCATTCCGGCTATGAGATCCTGGAGGCGGAGAACGGCATCCGCGGTGTCGAGAAGGCGACCCAACACCTACCGGACCTGATCCTGATGGACCTCTCCATGCCGCTCATGGACGGTTGGGAGGCGATCACGCTGCTGAAGCGCGACGCGCGGACCGCTGGGATCCCGGTACTGGCGATCTCCGCGCACGTGGTGATGAACGGAGACTATCGTCGCGCGCAGCAAGCGGGCTTCGACTCCTACATCACCAAGCCGGTCGAGCCGAAGCAGGTGCTGGAGGAGATCAGGCGGCGGATCGGGCCGGCGGAGGATCCGGCCTGAAAAGAGACCGATCCTCCACCGTGTAAGCCATCCCCAACCATGCCGGCCTGGCGCTTGCACCCCCTCCCCGGTCCGCGCCGGAAACCAGGAAGGGGGGAGTCAGGAGACGCTCGCCCACAAAGGGTTGAGCAACTTCAACAAGCTCGTCAGCCGCGAAACGGCGGAAGCCAACGAAAGTGCGAGCTGGAGGAGCTGAGACGGCGGGCTATGAACGGTACAGGAGGCGCGGAGAGCTCTCCGCGCCTCCTTGCACTTACAACCCTCACCATTGACTCCTCTCCGCTCCTTTTCCGTCACGCCATTCGTGCGGCCGGAGCTTTGCAGAGAACGTGTTGAGCTAACTACATACGTGATCGACTGATAGCTCTATCGACCGAGCCGACCTGACGACCCTTCGGCTGAGGGGTTCGGAGGCGGATCTCAGCAAGCGCGATCATGGGCGCCACCGTCCTGGACGCCGTCACGGTGCTCGACGTACTGCTCCTTCTCCTGTCGCTCCCGCTGGGGTTGGGGCTGCACCAGGCGGCCATGGCCCTCGACGACCGCCTCGCGCGCACGTCGGGGGTAGCGCGAGCGGGTTGGCTGGCGGTGAGCGTGGTCCTGCTGGGGCTGGGGCTCTGGCTCCTCGGCCTCGCCACCCTGCTTCCTTTCCGTGAGTCCATCCCTGTCGAGTATGCCGTTCTCCCGGCGTTGCTCGCCCTGGCGCTCGCCTTGAGCTCGGTAGCCTTCTCCTTCATTGCGCTGCACCTCCATCGCCCCGCATGGCTGCGTGTGTCGCTTGGTGCCGCGCTGTGGGGCGCATCGGTCGCCGTCATTCACTACCTGGGCCTCGCAGCCCTCGGCTGGCCGAACGCGGTTCGCGCCGACCCACCGTTTGCCATTCAGGTGGCGGCGGCTACCATCGCGGGCGCAGCCGTGCTCCTCTGGACTGCGCTCGCCGAACGGGAGCTGCGGCCGCGACGGAGATGGTGGCGGATGGCCGGGAACGCGGTGGCGCTGGTGGCCGCCCCTGCGGCGGCCTACTCGGGGCTGGTGGCGACCAAGCGCACCCCGGTGACGCCGCCGACCACTCGCCTGCACTTCCTCGTGGACCCGGTGGCGGTGCTCGTCGGTGGCGCGGTGTTGCTGCTTCTGGTGGCCGCGGTGTTGCTCGCTGCGTCCGTGGATCGTAGCCTGCGGCGCCGACGCGCGGAGACCGAGGCGCTGCGCCGCAGCGACGACCGCTTCCGCTCCCTAATACAGGCATCCTCCCAGATCGTCTGGACGACCGATCCGAACGGGGAGATGGTGAGCGAACAGACATCCTGGTCGGAGTTTACCGGCCAGAACCTGGAGGCATACCGGGGATGGGGATGGTTCAACGCCATCCATCCCGAGGACCGTGAGGCCACCGCGAGCGTGTGGCAGGCTGCGCTGGCCAATCGTCGGCCGCTCGAGGTTCAGCACCGGGTCCGGCGGCACGATGGGCAGTACCGGGCCTGCGTCGCGCGCGTCGTCCCCGTGCTCGAGCCCGACGGGCAGGTGCGCGAGTGGGTAGGGACGCACACCGACGTCACCGAGCACGCCCGCATGCAGGAGGAGCGCGAGCTCCTGGCCAGCGCGGGACGGGTGCTCTCGTCCTCGCTCGACGAGCGGGATACGCTCAACGCCATCGCCACCCTGCTCGTTCCTCGCCTCGCCGACTGGTGCTCCGTTGACATCCGTACCTCCGACGGCTCGACCGAGCGGGTGGTGGCCACGCACGCGGATCCGCAACGCACCACGCTCCTGAGGGAGGTGCGGATCCATCCCTCCGCTGAACGGGAGGGTCACGGGGCCGCACGCGTGCTGGCCACGGGGGAGAGCGAGCTGTTCCGTGAGGTGAATGACGAGCTCCTTCGCAGCATCGTCAACGACGACGCCGACTTCCAGCGCCTGCGAGAGGTCGGCGTCACCTCTCTGCTCACCGTCCCCCTCACCGCGAGGCGCCAGGTGCTCGGGGTCCTCACCCTGGCGCTTTCCGAGCAGGGGGAGCCCTACGACCTGCGCGACCTCGCGCTCGCCGAAGAGCTCGCCCGCCGGGCGGCCATCGCCATCGACAACGCGCGCCTGTACTCCGCCGCGCGCGCCGCCATCCAGGCGCGCGACGAGATGATGAGCGTCGTCTCACACGACCTGCGGAATCCGCTCAGTACGGTGATGATGACCGCGGAGCTGCTGCTCGACGGGCGGACGGATCCGGAGGAGCAGCGGCGGCACCTGCAGACGATCGGGCGCGCCGCAGGCTCGATGAACCGGCTCATCCGTGACCTGCTGGACGCCGGGCAGCTCGACCAGGGCAGCCTGGCGATCGAGCGGCGGCCGCTGGAGCCGGGCCCCCTCGCCGAGGAGGCATGCGAGTCCATGCAGCCGATGGCGAAGGACAAGGGACAGCGCCTGACGTGCGAGATCGAAGCGCAGCTTCCGAAGGTGGAGGGCGACGCGGAGAGGATGGGGCAGGTGCTATCGAACCTTCTGGGCAACGCGATCAAGTTCGGCCAGGAAGGAGGGTCGATCCACCTGCGGGTTGCCTCGCGCCGTGAGGAGATCGTCTTCTCCATCATAGACGACGGGCCGGGAATCGCCCCGGAGGACCTGCCTCGCGTCTTCGATCGTCACTGGCGGGGAAAGGAGACCGCGCACCTCGGAGCCGGACTCGGCCTCGCCATCTCGAAAGCGATCGTCGAGGCGCACGGCGGCAGGATCTGGGTGGAGAGCGAGCCGGGGCGCGGCACCGCCTTCCACTTCACCATCCCCACCCTCAAGCCCGAAAGCGAACCCGAGGCGCGGACAGGGAGCGAAGCGGCGGAGGACGAACTCGAACACCATTCGACCGACAACCCCGGGTACGACGTCGTTTCCGGAAGGTCCTGATCTCAGGCGAGCGGCTCGGGCGGCAGCGGGGGCCGGCCGATCCGCTGCTCGATCTCGCTAGCCAGCTCGCCGGGGTCCACGGGTTTCGCAATCAGCCGGTCGAACTGAAACCAGCTCGGCTGCCGATCCAGCTCCTCGTCGTCGAGATAGGCGGAGATCCCCCAGATGGGGATGTGCCCCGTGGACTGATCTGCCTTGAGATACTGGATGGCCTGCCAACCGTCCATCACCGGCATCCGGATGTCCATGAGGATGAGGTCGGGATGGTGACGGCGCGCCAGGTGAACTCCCTCCGCGCCGTGGAGCGCGACGAGAACCTCGAAACCGCGCTCGATCAACGCCTCCTCATAGATGGCGCGCGCATCGGGGTCGTCCTCGACGACGAGTACTGTCTTGGACATCGTATCTGGGAGGCAATGGTGGCGCGCCTGCCCCTTACCTCAGGACCGCAGCGCCGCCGGTCTCGATCTCCAGCTCTACCCGTTCCCACTCCTCCATCAGTTGGTCGATCGTCCGCTGAAGCTCTAACCTTTTCTCCTGCAACTTCTTGACCTCGTCCGGGGTGGCCCGCTCGAAGTACCCGGAGGAGGCGAACGTCGCATCGATCTGCGCGATCTGCCTCTCGCTCTCCTCGATGCGCGCGGTCAGCTCGTCTCGCCGACGCTCCAGCCGGGCGAGCTCGGAGGCACCGGTCGATCGTCGCGAACCTTCGGACCGCCCACCGTTGCGACTCGGCCGGCTCTCGCGGGCGCGGGACTCGCGCGCACTACTGCGGGCACGTAGCACCACGGTGTCGACGTCCAGGTGATCGTCACCGCAGGCGTGTACGTACTCCTCGTAGGTCCCGTGGAAGTCGCGGATTCCCTCACGCGAAATCTCCACCACCCGCGTGGCGAGCTGGCTCACGAACCAGCGGTCGTGGGAGACGAAGATCAGCGTTCCATCGTAGCTCTGCAGCGCCGCGACCAGCGCCTCGATTGCCTCTAGGTCCAGGTGGTTGGTGGGCTCGTCGAGCACCAGCACGTTCGGCTGCTGGATCGCCAGTCGGGCAAACACGAGGCGGGCCGCCTCGCCGCCTGAGAGTGCGCCGATGCGCTTCTCGCCGTCGGACCCGCTGAAGAGCACGAGGCCGAGCTGACCGCGAACGAAGCCGCGGTCCTTCCCCGGACAGTAATCCCAGAGCCACTCCTCGATCGTGCGGCCGGTATCCTCGAGCTGCTCGTGGTGATCCTGCGCGAAGTACCCCGGGCTTGCTTCGTAACCCCATTCCACCGTACCGCCATCGGCCTGCACCTCGCCCATGATGATCTTCAACAGGGTCGACTTCCCGATCCCGTTCGGGCCCATGATGACCAGCCGATCGCCGCGCCGGACCTGCAGGTCGACCCCGTGTAGCACCTCGCGGTCCCCGTACGACTTGCGGATTCCGCGTACAGTAAGGACATCCCGGCCGCTCGGTCGGCGTTGCTGGAAGCGGAAGCGCGGATAGCGACGGGAGCTACCCGGCAGCTCGACCAGCTCCGCCGACATCTTCTCGATCAGCCGCACGCGGCTCTGCGCTTGCCGCGCCTTGCTGGCCTTGGCTCGGAAGCGGTCGACAAACTTCTGCTGCTCGGCGATCTCTTTCTGGCGAGCCTCGATCTCCTTCTCACGACGCTCCCGCTCCTCGCGCTTGCTGCGAACGAAGTCGGAGTAGTTGCCGTGATAGAGTGTGACCGTCTCGTAGTCGACGTCGAGGATGTTGGTGGCCACGTTGTCAAGGAAGCGGTGGTCGTGGGAGATGACCACCACCGGACCGGGAAAGTCCTGGAGAAACTTCTCGAGCCAGCGGATCGACAGGATGTCGAGGTGGTTGGTCGGCTCGTCGAGCAGCAGGACGTCGGGCGCGCCCGCGAGCACCTGCGCCAGCAGCACCCGCAACTTGAATCCACCGGACAGCGTGGACAGCGGCTTACGATGGCTCTCGGTGGGGATTCCGAGCCCCTCCAGGATCTCGGCGGCGCGCGCTTCCGCGGTATAACCATCGAGCCGCTGGATCGTCTCCTCAAGCACCGAGAAGCGGTCGGCATCGAAGTGCTCGTGCGCGTTGGCGAGGAGGCGCTCCTTCTCCACCATTGCCTTCCACAGCTCCGGGTTCCCCATGAGCGTGACCGCGAGGACCTCCTCGTCCTCGTAGAGGAACTGGTCCTGGCGCAGCACCCCGAGGCGCAGCGACTTCGGGACCGACACCGTCCCGTCGCTCGGCTCCACGTCGCCGCTGAGGATGTTGAGCAGCGTGGTCTTGCCGGAGCCGTTGGCTCCGACCAGACCGTAGCGCTCCCCCGGGTTCAACTGGAAGGACGCACCGGCGAAAAGAGTGCGATCGCCGAAGGACTTGGCCAGGTTCGAAACGGAAATCATCAACAGCCACTCAAGGGGTACCGGGGAGAGTGCCTCTCCCTACTCGATGGTCACGAAGACGTTCCCCTCCTCGTCGACCCGCACGGGATAGGTGCGGAGCGGCGTCACCGCCGGCAGGCCGAGGACTCGCCCGGTGCAGACGTCATAGGTGGCGCCGTGCCACGGGCATTCCAGCACCCCGTCGTCCACCTCCCCGCCATCCAGGGGCAGGTCCTCGTGCGTACAGATGCCGTCCAGGGCGTAGACCTCGTCGTCCACCAAACAGAGAACGATCTCGCGCCCCGCAACCACGAACTCACGAGCCTCGGTAGTGGAGAGCTGGCTACGGGTGGCGGCGAAGTATTCCATGGTCTGCTATTCCGTTCGGAAAGGAGTTAGGAGTTGGGAGGCGCGTCAGATTCGCCCAGACTATACGCTAGCTCCCGCGGCTCAGGCGCCCGTGATGCTGATCACACGCATTCTGGCTCCTGGCTTCCCCTTCTGGCTCCCAGCTTCTCCTCGACTCGGAATGGAAGCGGGAAGTCGGCCCCCGAGAACTCCTGACTCCTAACTCCTAGCTCCCTCAACTCCCTCAACTCCTCACCTCCCACCCCTCCGCCTCCACATGCTCCGCTTCCATGATTTCCTCGAGCCTCCTGACCACTTCCGGATGCTCCGCGGCCACATTGCGCGTCTCTCCGGGGTCGGTCTCGAGATCGTAGAGCTCGATCGGTCCTTCGAAGATCGGCTTCCGCACACCCTTCCAACGGCCCATGCGCACGGCCTGGGCGCCGCCGCGCTCGTAGAACTCCCAGTAGAGGGCGTCGTGCTGCTCCTGCTCACCGCTCCTGCCCAGCAGAGTAGGAAGCAGGCTGACCCCATCAGTCTCCACCGGAAGCTCGGCTCCTAGCAGGTCCGCCACCGTCGCCATGAAGTCACCGCCGTAGCCGATGTGATCGGACACGCTACCCGCCGACACCCGTCCCGGCCACCAGGCGATCATCGGCACCCGGATCCCTCCCTCGTACAGATCGCGCTTGATGCCCCGCAGCGGGCCGTTGCTGTCGAAGAAGTCGGCGTCGTGCCCGCCTTCCTGGTGCGGCCCGTTGTCGGACGTGAAGATCACCAGAGTCTTCTCCGCGATTCCCAGCTCCCGCAGATGGTCGAGGAGGCGCCCCACGTCGGCGTCCATCCGCGAGATCATGGCCGCAAATCCCTTCTCGGTCGCCGGCCAGTCGGTAGCCGCGTACTGCCCCAGATCGGGCACCTCCAACCCCTTCTCCGCCGGAGCGTTCGCGTTGGGATGGGTCGCCTCGTTGTTGGCGTGGGGAATGGTGAGCGCGAGGTAGAGGAAGAAGGGCCGGTCGCGGTTCTCCGTCACGAAGTCGAGCGCCTCCGCGGCGAAGAGATCGTGGGAGTAGTCGACCCGCCGCGTCGCTACGCCCGCGCCGGGCGCCCGTCCCAGTGGCTGTACCTCGTTCCTCAGCTCGACCCGCTGCTCGTTCCGGTAGAGGAACTCCGGGTAGTAGTTGTGCGCGTGCGATTGGTTGAGATACCCGAAGGAGTAGTCGAACCCCTGGGCGGAAGGGCGACCCGGCTGATCCGTCTCTCCCAAGCCCCACTTACCGATCAGGGCGGTCCGATAGCCGTTGGCGTGCAGCAGCTCGGCGAGGGTGAAGTCCTCGTCCTGCAGCGTCTGAAGCGCTCGCGCTCCGTTCCCGCGGACGCGGGTGTGCCCGGTGTGCAGCCCGGTCATCAGCACGCTGCGAGAGGGCGCGCACACCGTGCTCCCCGCATAGAACTGCGTGAAGCGCATCCCCTCCGCCGCCATCCGGTCGAGGCTCGGGGTGGCGATCCGCTCCTGCCCGTAGACCCCCAGATCGCCGTACCCCAGATCGTCCGCCACGATGAAGACGATGTTCGGTGGTGCCGCGTCCGGCGCGGGGGTCGATGAGGGCGCCGCGCACGCACCCGCCACCAGGAGGAGAGCAAGCCCGCTAACGAGCCTGGATGGAATTCCTTTGCGCATGTTTCGTCGTCCTCTCGGCTCCGCGATGCCTCCGCGGATAGAGTTCGCCCACTCGCCCCGCGTCATCAGCCGCGAACGCTGACCTCGCGCCGACCCAGCAGCCACATCCCGCCCGCGAACCCGCAGAGGATCAGGAAGATGGCGATCGAGTACGAGGCATTCTTGGCGCTCGCGCCGGCAAAGGCGTAGAGGATGGCCGGCGGCAGGTTGCCCAGGAAAACGGAGATGAGGAAGCGCACCCACCCCATAGGGGTGGTCCCCGCCAGGATCCCGATCGTCTCGGCTACGATCGGCACGGGGCGGCTCACCAGCACAGCCATCGCTCCCCAGCGCTGAAAGAAGTGATCGGCTCGCTCCCGTTCACGGTCGGAGATGCGCGCCATCAACCAGGGAGCCCCTCGCCGCCCCAGCCAGAAAGCCAGGATGCCCCCGAGCAGCGTGCTCAGCAGGGTGGCTACCGACCCCCCGAACGTGCCCAGGAGCGCACCGTTGGCTACCATGAGCAGGCTCGACGGGATCGGCAGCAGCACGTCCCCCACCAGGAGGACGTTGAGCAGCAACACGGCGCTCGTCCACGCGTGATGCTGGATCCATTCGGTGCCGGTGAACAGCGGGATATCCAGCGCCGTCGCCACCAGGAAGGCGGCGAGGAAGAAGAGCATCAGGGAGAGGACCAGCAGTGCGTACCGGCTCATCTCAGCTATCTTGAAAGGGGTGATTGGTCCGGGCGTGCGGGAGAAGATGCCCCGCACGCGTACGGCTTTGCAACACGAGAGTTCCACCTCCCTCCGTCCGAAGACGATTGAGCCCATGCACAAGCCGATACCGAAACCGGTCGATCCGGCCGAAGTGCCCGCGCTGGCCCGCGACCTCATGCGCGTGGCCAAGTTCCCGCTCCTGGCCACTGTAGACGGAGACCAGCCGCGTGTCCGCCCCGTCTCCCCGGTGCGTACGGAGAACTTCACCGTCTACGTGGCTAACCTGCGAGGGTACCACAAGACGGAGGAGATCGCCGCCAACCCGCGCGTGGAGCTCTGTTACGTCGACCACGAGCACAACCAGGTGCGCATCACCGGCATCGCCGAAGTGCTGCGGGACGACTCGCTCCTGCATGAGATCTGGAGCACGAACCCGCTCTTGCGGTATTACCTCGGAGAGGCTGACAACCCCGAGCTGATCGTCTACCGGATCATCCCCATCCGCGTCCGCTACATGCGCGAGTGGGCGCTCGAGTATCACGAGGTGCCGGTAGAGGAGCTGGCGTAGGCGAGACGTGTGGCGAGCCGTCGATCCGGCTCAGCCAGCCAGGGGCCAGAGCAGCCAACTGGGCGCGAAGGAAGGTTTTGCGCTCAAAGATTTGATTTGCAGGATCCGACCACGGAGATTCCTTCGGCGCCCACTGCCGTCAAGCAACTCGCCCGCGTCTTCGCACGAATCAACCTGTCAGAATCGTACATGCTGCCCAAAGTCATCGTCCGCGACCTGCGCAAGCGCTACGGCGACGTCGAAGCGGTAAGGGGCGTGAGCTTCGAGGTGCACGAAGGCGAGATCCTGGGGATCCTTGGCCCCAACGGGGCGGGAAAGACCACAACTGTCGAGTGCATCCTGGGACTGCGCCGACCCGACGCGGGGTCCATCGAGGTGTGCGGCATCGACGCGCTGCGGCATCCGAAGGAGGTGAAGCAGCGGATCGGAGCAACGCTGCAGACGACGGCCCTGCAGGACCGGATCACCCCGACGGAGGCGCTGGCTCTCTTCGGATCGTTCTACCGGGAACGCGAGGATCCCGCCGCGCTGCTCGAGCGCTTCGCCCTGACCGACAAGGCCAAGGCACCCTTCGACACCCTTTCCGGTGGCCAGCGGCAACGCCTCGCCCTGGCCCTAGCGTTCGTGAACCGGCCGGAGCTGGTCTTCCTCGACGAGCCCACGACCGGACTGGACGCGCGGGCGCGCCGGGATCTGCACGGGGATATCCGCCGCATGAAAGAGGATGGTCACACCCTGCTCCTCACCACCCACTATATCGACGAGGCGGAGGAGCTGTGCGACCGCATCGCGGTGATCGACTGCGGGAGGATCATCGCCACCGGAACGCCACAGGAGCTGATCGCCGCCGCCGGCCTCCACGCACGGGTGTTCCTGAGCGCCGACGCCCCGCTCGACGGCGAGCTACTCGAGCGGCTACCGGGTGTGCGCGGCGTGGAGGTGCGCGGCAACGAGGCGAGCTTCGAGGCGCAGCGGCCCGCGACCGCCCTGGCGGCGCTCACCAGCGGCCTGGGTGAGCGGGGGATCGAGCTGGTCGACCTCACCGTCCGCCAGGCACGGCTCGAGGACGTCTACCTCGGACTGACCTCGGGATCGGCGTCACAGGAGACACCCTCCAGCGCGGCTCAGACGCTGCCCGCATGACGCCCGCGCTTCACCAGCTGGTCTCGACGCTCCGGCTGCAGCTCCGCAACCGGATGGGGATGATTTACGGGTACCTCTTCCCGACGATCTTCCTCATCTCCTTCTGGGTGCTCTACCGCTACGAGCCGGTGCC
>DASVBS010000083.1 GCA_036375715.1 Longimicrobiaceae bacterium
CGCTTCGTGAGCCGGGGCGGCAAGGGGTGGATCACGGTGGCGCTGGGGGCCTGGGTGCTGGTGGGGCTGCTGGGGGAGAGCGGCGGCTGGGTGGAGGTGGTGCGCAGGGGCACCGAGCAGGTCGCGGTGCGAGAGGCGGTCCACACCGGGAGCGCCGGGACCTCCGGCAGGGGCGCGAACGCGGGCTCCGGGACTGCTGGAAGCGCCCGGACCACCGGGACCCCGGCCCTGTCCCCTACCGCAGTGGCCGGCACCGACACGGCCCCCTCCACTCCGCCCGCGCTCGCCGCACTGGATTCGTCGCATGCCGGGACAGAGAGCAACACGGACAGCGGATCCCTGGCCAGCACCCAGCCGGAACCCACCGAGCAGGGTGCCGCCGGGCAGGGTTCCGCGGAAGACACAGTCACGGCGCGGGATTCGGCGGCCTCCGAGGCTCCCCCTTCCCCCCCGACGCCGCCGGATGCGCCCTGGATGGCGATCACCCAGGCGCACATCGACGCGCTGGACTTCAGCGATCTACCTCCGGATGAGGGCGTGGTGGCGCCGATCGCCAGCCGCGACGACCTGCTCCCCTACCCGGAGCTGGCAGAGGAGCTGGAGTGCCTTCGCACCGAGCTGCTGCGTTGGGAGCCTGCGGCGGTGCGGGATCCGGTGCAGCGCGCCCGGAACCTCCTGATGGTGGCGGCCGTACCGGACGCGACGCAGATGGAGTGGCTCGAGCCGTGGGTGCCGCTCGAGATCTTCGACTATCTGCGGGCGGACATCCACGAGCCCCACCTGAGCAAGATCCTCTACTGGATCATCACCCACCCGAACGAGGGCGACGATTCGGCCGCCGACCAGCTACGTCCCCTCTGCATCGACGTGCAGGGTCGCGCCGCCGACACGCAGCTCCTGCGCGAGCGGGTCGCCCTCTACGCGATGAAGCTTCTGGGCAGGCTGCAGGGCAAGATCAGAGTCGAGGGGGAGTGAAGCGTCAGGCGACGATTGCGCGCGGCACCGCTTCCTCCTCCTCGAGGCTCCGCCGGCGGGGCAGGCGTAGGCCGCGCGGCGGCCCGATCAGCAGAGGCCGGCGCGAGAGGTGAACCAGCTTGCCGTAAACATCGCCGGTAATCACCTGTCCGGGCACCGGGACGCCGTGGCTCCCCGCCGCGATCAGCTCGGCATCGACCAGCTCGGCCACGTGGAGGATCTCGTCGGCCGGGTCGCCGACGCGCATGTGCGCCTCGACCGCGACCGTTCCCGGAAGCTCGAGCTCGGTGGCCAGCTCGGTGAGCTGGCGCTCCACCGCCAGGTGGTCCGCCCGCGCGGGGGTGTCGCGCCGGGGAGTGACGTGGACCAGGTGTAGCTGCGCTCCAGGCTCGAGGTCCTCCATCGCCTCACGCGCGATCTCCAGGCTGTGGCGGGATAGGTCGACCGCCACCACCACGTTTCGCGGCAGCTCCTCATAACCCGTCGGAACCACCAGAACGGGTACGTTCAGGCGGCGAATGAGGTCGAGGAGCATCTCCCGGACGAGCCAGTGCTGCGCCGTATCGGCGTCGTCGAGACCCACCAGCACACGGCCGGCCTCGCAGTCCAGCGCGTAGCTGGCGATCGTCCGCGCCACACCCCCCACCTGGACGGTGAGCGGCCAATCTTCCACCGCGCCGCCTACCTCCTGGAGCTGCCCGCGAACCCGCTCCCGCAGCGTGCGAACAGCCGCCTCCGCGGGCGGCGGGCGCAGCGAACGCTGTGGATCGTCGCCCCGGACGATCCGCAGCGCGGCGGGATCGTGAACGGCAAGCACCTCCACCCGTGCCCCTTCCCGCTCGGCCAGCGCACGGGCCATTCGGAACACGCTGACGCCCGCGGGCCCCCCGTCGGCTGCCACCAGGATGGTCGGAGTCATTCCCTGTCTTCCGTTACTGGTTTCACGCAGTGTCCCGCTTCGGGTCACCGCATCGTCCGGTCACGTCCCGTCGACCCTCGTCGACAGGATATCGCCAAGTATCGGCCGGACCGGTTGCTCAGGAGAGAAAGTGGTGTCGCCGCCGAGGCGGCGATGTAGGGTGACCCTGGTAGCTCGTGTCATCGAACACCCGCTTCCGTGGTCGGCCAGAGCACCGCGTCCGGCCGCACCACGGGAGCATTCCGCGTACCAGTTGAAAGACGAGCGAGACGGTGGGCGCGTTACTCGTGCGGGGCCGCTTCAGCGCGACGTCTCGGGCTGCTGGGCCACGTCGTCCGTTGCCAGCAGCTCGTCGAGCCCGCGCACCAGTTCGGCCTGCTCCTGCCGATTCTCGGCGAGCGCCACGCTGGCCGCCAGTGACTTCACGGCCTCGTCGCCGCCGATCGCCGCGACCCGGCGAACGGTGAAGGGAAGCATGTCCGGCAGCTCCGCATTCAGCGCCACCTGCAGCGCCCGGTCCATGTCGACCGTGGCCAGCGGCTCCGCGGCGTACCAGACCATCAGGGGGAGGTTGTGGTCCTCGGAATCCTCGACGCGGGCGGCAAGGGCTTCCACCGTCTCCCAGCGATCCTCAGGCGCGACCCGCTGCATCGCGGAGGCGAGGTAGAGCCGCACCACTGGCGAGGAATCCTCCGTGGCCATACGCGCCATGCGCTCCAGCGCGCGAGCCGGGATCTCGTGATCCTCCGCCAGGAACTGGATCGCCCAGGCGCGCACGTACTCTTCAGGATCGGACAGCAGACCGATGAGGTCGCGATCGCTGAGTCCCTGCGTCACGTGTAGCGCCCACAGGGCACGCAGTCGATGCCGTACGTCGGTCTCCTCCCGTAGCATTCGCTTCAGCGCCGCGTGGACCTGCCGATCGGGGCCGCGCTCCTGGAGGATTCGGCGGGCGTGCCGCACGTACCAGTCGTTGCGATGAAGCTGCAACTGCACCAGCTCCAGGCTGGAGAGCGACTGCAGATCAACCGGTTCCCAGTGGTCGTTCACGTGGGAGACCTGGTAGATGCGACCCAGTGTCTTGTTGTGAACGTCGGGGTTGGGGCTGTGGCACTGGTTCTTGTCGTACCAGTCGATGAGCCACACCGACCCGCTCGGGCCGTAGCGCAGATTGATCATCTGCGACCAGGAGTCGTTGGCCACCAGGAAGTCCGGCCCGTGGCGACCCACGTATCCCGATCCCTGGCGCTCCAGGATGTCGGTGTTCGTGCGAGCGCCGTGCACGTTGTTCATGAAGATCCGGTTGCGGTACTCCTCCGGCCACGATCCGCCCAGATAGACCATCGCCCCGGCATGCGCGTGTCCGCCACCGACCGCTGCCGATCGGTTGTTCCCGGCATGCGGCCCGTAGTCACCCACCCAGTGCACGTGGTCGCCGTGCGACTTGATGTCTTCGAAGACGAAGGGGTTGAAGTGCTCGCCATCCTGCCGTTGATAGTGGGCGCCCTGGATGACGTGGAAGAAGTGGGGGATCACGCATCCGATCATGAACGCCTGCCCGTAGTCGTCGAAGTCGAGCCCCCAGGGGTTACTCCCCCCTTCGGCGAAGACCTCGAAGATTTTCTTCTGCGGGTGATAGCGCCAGACGCCCGCATTGATCTTCACCCGCTCCTCTTTGGGCGTCCCCGGCTTGCCCACCTCGGAATTGGTGAACACTCCCTGCGTGCCGTACAGCCACCCATCCGGCCCCCACCGGAGGCTGTTCAACGTCTCGTGCGTGTCCTGGTAGCCCCAACCGTCGAGCACGATCTCCGGCTCACCGGCCGGTTTGTCGGTCGCCGAGTCGATGGGGACGTACAGGAGGTACGGTGCCGCGCCCAGCCACACCCCGCCGAAGCCCACCTCGATACCGCTGACCAGGTTCAGCCCCTCCATGAAGACCTTGCGTTGGTCGAGCGTGCCGTTCCCGTCGGTGTCCTCGAAGATCAGGATACGATCCTTCCCTTGCCCTTCGGGCGCTCGCACGGGATACGTCATCGCCTCCACCACCCATAGCCGCCCCCGGTCGTCCAGGGTGAAGGCGATCGGCCGCACCACATCCGGCTCCGCGGCTCCCAGCGTCACCTTGAACCCCTCCGGGACATCCATCGCCGCAACCGCGTCCTCACCGGAGTAGCCGCCTTCGGGGATGTAGTCGAGCGGCGGCAGGATCCGGATCTCGGAGGGATCGAGCTCGTTGGGGAACTGCGGCCGGGTGGGGTGCAGCCTGAGCGCATCGAATGCGATGTAGGCTAGCTTGTTGTCCTTGATGTAAGGGATCCCCGACATCCCGTGCTCGCGATCGATCAGGCGGACGTACACGTCCTCGCCCACATGCGGGCTCAGATCCACGACCACGGGCCGCAGCGTCGATCCCCCGTAACCCGAGATCTCGAAGAGCACGCTGTCGTCTTCGGCGCGGACGATCTCGACGCGGGTGTCCTTGAGGGCGCCGCCTGCGGTGCGGAAGGAGACGAACGGCTCGGTCACGGTGAAGGGCTCGGAGACAAGGGTACCCCTTGCCAGGTAGGTGATGGTGTCTCCGCTGCTCACCCAACGGCTCCCCTCGAAGCCGGTCACCCCCTGGGCGTTGTCTGCACTCCGCACCGCGTTCCCGGCAAACGCATCGCCTTCGGCGCGCCAGCCTTCGAGCGTGCCGTCCTCGAAATCCACGTTGACGGGCTCGCCGTCATGGGTCGGCACCACGGCCGCGACCTCGGGACCCCCCTCCTCCAGCAGCTCGAACTTGCCCTCCATGCCCGCCGCGCGGTGGCCGGGAATGGTGCAGAAGTAGGTGTCGGGGCCGTCGGCGACGAAGGTGACAGACGCGCGATCGCCCACGTCCAACACCTCGCTGCTCTTGATGTCCATTCGCTCCAGGGCGATATCGTGCGTCAGCGCCTCCACTCCCACGATGGTGATGCGCACCCGCTCGCCTCGCGCGGCACGGAGCACGGGGTTGCGCACGCCGTCGATCTCCCCGCCGACGCCGCGATACCCGAGCATCGACGCCTCCAGGACGAACTCCCGGTCGACGTCCTCGGCCGCCACCTGCTGCGCGCCCGCCGTCGCGGGCGCGAAACCGATGACGAGGAAGGCCGCCCACCAGAACGTCCATCGATAAGAAAGCCGGTGGGAAGCTCGAGCGGATGACGAGGAAGCGAGCCGATGGAGGAACGAGTACATGATCTTCGGTTCCGTGGAGCTGAGCTGTAGAGCTGAAAAGAGAAGAACCGCGCGCTCCTGATGCGGGGCGCGCCCGTCGTCAGCGGGTGGGTTGTGGCTGCGCCGCTTCCCAGGCGGCGCTATCCACGTATTGGACCTCGTGCAGCAGCACGGCAGTCATCCGCTTGTTCGCGATGACAACGTCCGGCAGCTCGTCGGCGTTGACGTCTCCCACCACCACCTGCACACCCACGCCGGAGTCATCGTCGATCAGGTACGGCACGAACTCCACACCGCCATTGCCGTCGCGAACCGTCCGGAACCAGTAGATGACAGGAGGAGCGTCCGCATCCACGTCCCCGGTGGAGCCGTGCGCCCAGTGACGCTTTCCCGTCACGATGTCCAGTAGGCCGTCCCCGTCCATGTCAACGAGCTCCACTGCATGGAGCTGAGCGAAGCGGACGCCGTAGGGGTTGTCCGAGGGCTCATCGCCCATGATTTCGTGGCGGACGAAGCGGGTCCCCCCCGCGTCACCGACCTGCTCGAACCAGGCGAGGCCGTAGCCGTGGGCGTGGAGGCTGGTCACCACGTCGTTGTCCCCGTCGCCGTCCAGGTCGTAGACGTACATCTGCGCCCCGCCCTGTTCGGCAAAGTCGGCCGCGTGGCGGGTCCAGGTCTGACCCTCCTGCAGGGTGGCAGGCTGTTCCCACCAGCCATCCTTGTCCAGCACGTCCAGGCGCCCGTCTCCGTTCACATCACCGACACCCAACCCGTGCGTGAACTTCTGCCATCCGCCGTCCTCGCTGATGGGGCGGAAGGTCCAGGGGCGGGTCGGATCGCTCCAGTCCGGCTCAACGTAGCCGTACCTGCTACCGTGAATGCAGACGATCTCGGGCCGACCATCTCCGGTGAGGTCGAGCCAGGCGGGAGACTCATTGTCGACACCTTGGAAGACAAGATGCCGCTCCCAGTGCCCCTCACCCGCCTCCCCGGGATTGCGGTACCAGGACGCCTCCTCACCCGGGAAGCCGATGATGAAGATGTCGTTCCAGCCGTCGTCGTCGAAGTCGTAGACGTGGGCGAAGAAATTGTCCGAGTACCCTTCCGGATCGAAAGGCTTCGGGGGATAGTACTCGTGCCGCTCGGTGAACTCGGGACCGGCGTACCAGTACGGACCGGCCACGATATCCATCACCCCATCCCGGTTGAGATCCCCGTAGGTCGCCCCTTCCGCGTAGAAGGTCTCCGAGAGCACGATTTTGCGGAAGGAATGCAGCGCCGGTTCCGGGTTGGTAGCGGTGGCGGTGCATCCGGCGAACGCGGGCAAAGCACAGAGCAGCGCAGCGACTGGTCGCATGATCGGCTGATTCCTGGAAGGGGATGGCTGGGGACGTGGTCCGGTCCCAAGAATAGTCCCAACAATGCTCAACTCGCCACCGTCCAAGGTCAGGACACCGGGGCGAAGTCGATGATCTCCTTGATTCCAGTACGGTTCAGAGCCCGCTCCGCAAAGGCTTCCATCGGGTACCGCCCGGTGATCATACGCCGGAGCGCCTGAGGCCAGGCCGCGTCGAAGGCCGCCAGATCCTCGACCGCCGCGGTGAAGTCGTCGTGGCTCGCGTTCACCGTACCGGCGAGAACGAGATTCCCACCGACCATGCGGTTGAGCAGTGCGTCCGCTCCGACCTCGAGCCGCCCGCCGCCTCCCGTGGCCCCGGTGAGGATGAACACCCCGTTGGGACCCATCCGCTCTACCACCGCCAGCGTGAGCGCCGGCGCGCCCGCGGCCTCGTAGACCAGCTCGATTCCCCCGATCCGCTCGGCCAGGGCGTCCACGGGGACATCCCGGGCCGAGATGTAGGTCGCGCCGATCTCGCGGACCAGGGCGCCTCGGTTGCTCCCCTCCTCTTCGCGCGAATAGACGGTCACCTCACACTGCCGCAGCCGCAGGAGCATGGCGGCAAGCAGACCCACCGGTCCCGCCCCCAGGACGAGCGCCCGCCTCCCGTGCAGAATCTCGCGGTCGTCGGCATCTCGTAGCCACGGGAGCCGACGCTGAATGCTGACGTACTGGCGCAATCCCTTCTCGGCGATGGTCAGCGGCTCCACCAGGACGCCCGAGGCACGCAGTTCGACCGGAATACGATAAAGATATCGCTCATTCTCGGCGAAGCGCTCGCTCAGAAATCCATGGGCCCCGAAGATCCCGCGCTCTGTGTACCTGCCGGTCACGCAGTAGTCCTGCGCACCCGAGCGGCAAGCGGGGCAGCGGGCCTCCGGGCACGGCCTACGGACGGAAGGGATCACCAGGTCGCCGGGCGCCAGCCCCTGCACCCCCTCCCCCACCGCCTCCACCACCCCGAGGGCCTCGTGTCCGAGAATCAGGTAGTCCTCCCCAGCAGGGGCGTACCCGAAGTGGAACGCGCACAGCTCTCCGTCCGTGCCGCATACGCCCACCTCCAGCGTGGTCACCAGCACCGAGGTCGGATGGCTGAGGCGAGGTTCCGGGTGGCGCACTACCCTCACCTCGCGGCTCGCGTGAAAGGCAGCGACTGCTTTCATCGCGTCGGCACCAGCCCGTCGGGGACGAGCACGGCCTTGACCAGCTCGCCGCGCCCCATCCCCTCGAAGCAGCTGCGCCAATCTTCCAGCGGAGCTACCCGGGAGACCAGCGGTCGCGGGTCCAGTACTCCCTTACCAAGAAGCTGCACCACCCGCTCCCACACCGGGTAGGTATGGCTGAAGCTTCCGCGGAGGGTGACGGCTTTCTGCACGAGTGGATCGAGAGAGTATCCGAGTGGCTGCGGCCCCCAGCCCACCTTGGTGATCTGCCCCTGCGGGCGGACCCAGCGCAGCGCTCCTTCCAGCGCGGCGGACGAGCCGCTCGCGTCGATCACCAGGTCGGCGCCGAACCCATCACCCAGCTCACAGAGCGCCTGGTCGACATCGTCCTCTCCCACCGTGAGCGTCAGCGTCGCCCAGTGCTCCCGGGCGAGCCGCAGGCGCTCGCCGTCGCGCTCGACGCCGACCACCACGACCTCCCCCGCTCCACGCAGCCGCGCGATGTGGGCGCACAGCAGACCAATCGGTCCGGGACCGATCACCACCACCACATCACCCGGGCGCAGAGGGCTGCTTTCGACCACCGCCTCGTAGGCCACGCAGCAGGGCTCAGCCAACGCGGCAACCGCGAAATCGAGCCCCTCGGGGAGGCGATGGAGGCAGCGGGCCGGCACCCTTACGTAGGCCGCCATCGCGCCGTCCACGCCGTAACCGAAGCCCCGCCGGGATGGATCCAGATTGTACCGGCCTGAGCGACAGAATGGGGAGGTGAGGTCGATCTCAGCCGCGGTCTCGCTGACGACCCGGTCGCCGGGGGCAAAGCCTACGACTCGCTCTCCGACCCGGTCCACCACACCACAGAACTCGTGACCCAGGACCACCGGCACGTTGACCGGCCACGATTGCGTGTTGTGGTACTGGTGCACATCGCTCCCGCAGACCCCCACGGCGGCGACGCGTAGCAGCACGTCCTCGGGGCCGATCTCGGGGACGGGAATCTGCCGCAGCTCGCAGGCGCCTGGCGCGAGCTCGTAGTGCACCAGGGCGGGCATCGTCATGGACATCTGGATCAGGGCAGCTTGTGCGCAGGGCTCCGCTTCACGCGGCTGACGAATTGGGAGATGATCTCGTGCAGAGCTTCGTCGTCGGCTCCGGGCTCGAACGCGCGATCGCTCACTGCCAACGGGGCTCCGATCACGGTAAGTGGTGCTCCGAGCGCCGGCGCGTGGGCCGCCTGCTCCAGCGAGAGGCCACCGACCGCCTGCAGCGGCAGGTCCACCGCCTGGCGAATGGCCGCGAGATCGTCGAGGGGAGACAGCCCCGGCCGGGCGTGGCGCTCGTCGAAGCCCGTGTGTACGACGATTACGTCCGCTCCCAGGTCGCGCATCTGACGGGCCGCGGAGACCTTGTCCTCGCAGAGCATCACGTCGGCCATGAGCAGACCGTCGTAGTCCCGGGCAGCGCGTGCGGCTTCCCGCACGGTGTGCTCATGTGCGACCGCCATGACCACGACGAAGGTCGCCCCGGCGCGGTACATCATCTCCGCCTCCAGGTAACCGGCGTCCATCGTCTTCAGGTCCGCGATCACCGGATGATTGGGGAATCGTTCCGCCAGGGCGCGCACCGCGTGCAGGCCCTCGCCCAGAATCAGTGGTGTCCCCGCCTCCAGCCAGTCGACCCCCGCGCGCACCGCGATCTCCGCGGTGGCGATCGCAGTGGGGAGGTCGGGCAGGTCGAGGGAGATCTGGACGGTGGGGGTGCGCTCGCGCAGGCGACGCCGAAGCTGCTCGAGCCTGGTCACGATGTCAGGGTGGGAAGCCACTGCGCCATCTTCTCTCTCAGGAACGCTACGCTCCGGCGGAGATTCTCCATCCCCATCTCCACCGTCTCCCCCTCCCCGTCCTCGATACTGATCCAGCCGTCGAACCCGTGCTCGCCCAGGATGCGGAAGATCCGGTCATAATCGTTGAGGCCCTCCCCGATGACGCCGTGCCGCAGGATGCGGGCATAGCCATGGACAGGGTCGGCATCGAGCCGCTTCAGGTCCTCCACCGTGCCCCCTTTCAGGTAACGGTCGGAGGCGTGCACCGTCGCCACCCGATCGACGATGCGATCCAGCAGTTCGTAAGGATCGATTCCCGCGACGACGGCATTGGACGGATCGTACTGGGCGCACAGCCATGGACTCGGAAGCGCATCCAGAATCGCCAGGTAGCGCTCCCGACTCTGAGCGTACTCGGGGTAGTGCCAGTTGCCATCCTTGTAGTGGTTTTCCAGGCAGAGCACCACCCCCGCGTCCTCAGCATGCGGCAGCAGAGCTTCCAGACACTCAATCACCCAGCCCAGCCCCTCGTCTCCTATGCCCGGGCGTCTCTGCCCGGAAAGGACACGGCAGTACCGCCCGCCGAGGCGCGCGGCGACACCGATCATCCGCCGGGTCTCATCCACTTCCCTTCTGCGCTCCGTAGCGCTCTCCCGCACGAAATCGGGCGAATGGCAGAGCATCGGCATGCGGAGACCCACCGAACGGAGTCGTCGCGATAGGGCGGAGAGATATTCGGACTCAAAGCTGTGCAGGAAAGCGGGATAGAGCTCGACCCCATCCACCTCCAGGGTGGCCGCGAGCTCCAGCCATTCATCCAGGCTCATCCGGTGCTCGATCAGCGCCGAGAAGAAGCCCTTGGGAAACACGGAGAGAGGCATGAGGGCCCGCCCGGTTCAGGTGCCGATCTCTTCCCACCCACCACTTTCCGCGGACCGGAAGATTGCGTCGATCACCTCCATGTTCCGGATGGCATCCTCGAGCGGCACCGGCGGGTGTGTGCCGGCAATCACGGCGCTCGAGAAGGCGTCGCCCTGCAGCGTGTACTGGTCGACGGGCGGAAACTCGATGATCTCGCCTCCCGCCGCGGGAGCGCTGCTGCCGTCATCGAGCACGATGCGCACCGGCCGGTCCGGCGGAGCGTTGAAGGGAATCTCGATGTCGATACGCCCGCGCGTGCCAAAGATCTGCATCCGCTGGGCGGGCCCGAGTTGCGTCGAACAGGTGAAGGTCGCGTGGCCCGAGGGGAACTCCAGCATCACCGAGGTCAGTCGGTCGATCCCCATCTGCGGATCGCGCTCGATCATCGAGACCGCACGTGTCGGCTCCTCCCCGTAGATGAAGCGCGACAGGTTCACCGGGTAGCAGCCGATGTCCATCAGCGCGCCGCCCCCGTACTCCAGCCGATTGCGAATGTTGTCCGGGTCCAGCTTGAAATAGCTGAAGTAGGCCGAGATCAGCCGCACCTCCCCGATCTGCCCCTCCTGGACCAGGCGGCGAGCCTCGATCCACTGGGGATGGAGGCGGACCATGAAGGCCTCGCCGATCATCACGCCCGTGCGCTCGCGGATCGCGAGCAGCTCGCGCGCCTCAGCGGCATCCATCGCGATCGGCTTCTCGCAGAGGACGTGCTTCCCCGCCTCCGCCGCGCGCGCGGTCCACGGCACGTGAAGGTGGTTGGGAAGCGGGTTGTAGACGACCTGCACCTCCGGATCGGCGAGGAGCGCCTCGTAGGAGCCGTAGGCCCTGGCGATACCCAGCTCGCGCGCGACCTGCTGCGCTCGCGCCTCGTCGCGGGAGGCGATAGCGACGACTTCCGTCCAGGTACCACGCTGCAGGGCGGGGATCACCTTGGTGCGGGCAATGGCGGCAGTGCCCAGGATCCCCCATTTTACCCGCAGCGTCGGCTCCATCTCCCCGGCGATGGCTCCTGCGTCGGACAATCCTTGCGTCATGCCAGCTTCCTCCCCGGCTGCTGGTTGGCCCACGACCGACCCCTGCCGATTGAGATACGCACCGCCGTCGCCGGCTGCAAGTCGAATCGTAGGGGTTACACAAGCATCATTGGCGCGGCAGAACGCACAGTCGTATTCTTGGCGCACTTCCAACCGTCGCGCGAACGGCCGCGTACCGATCATCGATTCTCATCGACGGAGGCTTGCCGAATATGAAGAAGTGGATCTGCCTGGCCGTGACCGCCGCGGCCTTGTCGGCCTATCCGGTCCCCAACGCCGCTGCGCAGCAGGTGGAGTTGATCGCTCACCGCGGGGAATCGGCGGACGCTCCCGAGAACACCCTTGCCTCCGTCAACCTCGCCTGGGAGCGAGGCGTTCCCGCCGTCGAGATCGACATCCACCTGACCAGGGACGGCCGGCTCGTGGTGATGCACGACCCCAACGCCAAACGGACCACGGGGATCGATCTGGTCCTGAAGGAGAGCACGCTGGACCAGCTCGAGGGACTGGATGCCGGCCGCTGGAAGGGCCAGAAGTGGGCGGGCGAGCCGGTGCCGACGCTGGAGCAGGTCCTGGCCACCGTGCCCCAGGGCAGGAAGCTCTTCATCGAGGTGAAGGTGGGGGCGGAAGCGATCCCGGCGCTCGAGCGCGCGATCCAGCTCTACGCGCGTGACCGGGAGGGGCTGGTAATCATCAGCTTCCAGGCAGACGCCATCGCGGAGGCCAAGCGCCGTCTGCCGGACATCCCCGCCTACTATCTGGCCAGCTTCAAGCAGGACTCCACTACTGGAGAGTGGACTCCGACCCTGGACGAATTGATTCGCCTCGCCCGCGAAACCAAGGCGGATGGCCTGGACCTCTCCTACAAGGGGCCCGTCGACGCCGAGTTCGTGCGCCGGGTGAAGGAGGCGGGTCTGGGGATGTACGTCTGGACCGTGGACGATCCGGAGGTTGCGCGCCAGCTGGTCGAGGCCGGCGTGGACGGAATCACCACGAACCGGGCGGCCGCCCTGGCGGAGGAGTTGACAATTGCCACTGCCGGATCACAGAATTGAAATCTGCCGAAAAACCTGATAGATTGAAGGAACGAGGCGGCGCTTCACACTTCGGTGATGTCCGCATCTCGTTTACAGGGAAAGGATTACAGTGGTAGAGATCGAGCTCGCGGAAACCGATCGCCTGGACTGGGCACTGAAGCAGTTTCGTCGGAAGATGATTCGCTCCGGCCTGTTCAAGGATATGCGCCGGAAGCGTTTCTACGAGAAGCCGAGCGAGGCCCGCAAGGCTAAGGCGAAGGCCGCAGAGCGCCGCCGTCACAAGGATCGCAAGCGCGCCGCGCGCGCTCGACGTCTGGACTTCTAACACCCACTAGGGGTCCGTCAACGTCGCAGGGGAGGGACCGGGCACCAAAGCGCCCGGTCCCTCCCCTGTTCGTGCTGCAGGCAACCCAACTTCCAGTCCGCTCACCCAGCATTTTGAAACGGCAGCGGTCGCGGGCGTGAACTGGCGGGCGCATCGGGATCCCCGTCGCACCCGCCGCTCAATCGCCGCTGGCGAGCGATCTATCCCGTGGTTCGCCTCTCAGCGAACCGCAACCACTCAGCCGGCCTTGGCCGCTTCGGCCGCCTGATCCGGGATGGCGCTCGGGTCCATGTAGAAGACCTCCCAGAGGTGACCATCCAGGTCCTGGAAGGCATGCTGGTACATGAAGCCGTAGTCCTGCGGCTCCCGAGGAACCCGGGCTCCCGCCTCCCGCGCCAACCGAACGTGCTCGTCCACCTCTTCCCGACTGTCGAGGGCCACCGCAATGGTGACCTCGATCCCCTTGTGGGCGTCGATGATCTCCTTGTCGGTGAAGGTGCGGAAGTAGTCCTCCACCAAGAGCATCGCGTAGTTGTTCTCGCCGATGATCATGCAGGTGGCGTTCTCGTCGGTGAACTGGGGATTGAAGGTGTACCCCAGCTTGGTGAAGAACTCCACCGAGCGATCCAGATCCTTCACCGGCAGGTTGACGAAAAGCTGGCGTGCCATTGCAGTCTCCTCTGGCAAAAGTGGCGTGTCGGAGGACCTCCATCCCTCCGTGCTACCCTGCGTCGGGCGACGCCCAGCGATTTCGACAACGGCCCGCCCCGGGAGGAATGACGGGCGGCTCGCACCGCCCGTTCACAAGTGATCAGAGCTTGGTGGGCGCCTGGTTCACGATCTCGGGATCGCCCACGATATCCTCGGTGTGCCCGTTCAGGCGGACGCCGACCATGTACTTGTAGTCCTTGCCTCGAGTGGTGCAGCGGGCACGTACCTGGACCCGCTCATCGTGGATCTCGGGCTCGTCGAAATCCTCTTCACCCTTGTGGATCTTGAAGTCGGTGAAGACGAACGAGCAGGTCGGAGCCGGCACGAACTCCAGGACGCTGCCGTAGGCGAGATTCACGGTCGAGGGGTCGAAGGTCCAGTCGAACTGGGCGTTTCCTTTCCTCTTTCCCTTTCCATTCTCCCGGGGGCGAACGCTGACCCGAACCGGCACCCGCTCCGAGGCATAGAAGGCGGGTTGCTCCTCGCGAGTCCAGCCTTCCACTTCCGGGTCCACGCTCAGCGCGTAATTCTCGCGAGAGGTGTCCTGCTTGTAGCGGTACACCGGCGGAGCGCCGTCTTCGACATCCTCCGCGTGAGCCCAGAAAGCCACGTAAGGCCGCTTCTTCCAGCCAGGGCCGTCCGGCCGATCCTTGTCGAGCGAGTAATAGTACTGGTGACGGTTGCGCGTGCAGCGGTGGAATTCGTAGACCGGCTGCAGCTCTTCACGCACGACCCCGTTCTCCATCTGGTCGCTCCAGGCGTAGAAGGCCACCCCTTCGCAGATCCACTTCGTTTCCGGATCCTCGTTGTCTTCGCCCGGATGCGGATTCGGGCATGGCGTGGGTTCGCGCGAGAATCGATAGCGCCGCACGGTCGCTCTGCTGCCCTTCAACTCCGCCCGCAGTCGATAGATGGGTACGATCGCCATGATCTGGAGATGATGGGTGGATGTGAACAGGATCGCTCCGCGTTGCCGCGAAGCGAGGGTAGAGACGCCCGGTTATTCCGCCCGGGCATCCGTGAGAGCAATCGGAAGGCGAAGCCCTCGGGGTTCAGCGAGGGGAATCGGGGAGCAGACCGCTGCGCCTGGCGAGGGCGACGAATTCAGGCTGCCGATAGCCGCGGGCCAACAGGTCATCGACCAGTGGACGTGCCTCCTGCATGCGGCCCAGGTACATCAAGGCCCGTGCTCTCGTGGCGAGCCGGTCCACCCCTCCCTCCTCCCCTTCGTCACCTTCTACCGCCAGGATCGCCTGCGTCCACGCCTCGCGCGCTTCAGTGTCGCGCCCGAGGGCCGACAGGGCGCGGCCGAGGTCCAGGTAGGCGTGTCCCTCCACGCCCTGCGTCACCGCGTCCCGCTGCTCCAGCAGCGGGCGCAGGACGGAGAGCGTCCTCTCTACCGCTTCCACCGCCGCCTCCGGCCGGGACTGCGCATACACGCTGGCGAAAGCCGCTTCCGTCTTGGCGAGCTCCTGTCGATAGACAACGCCGGACGGCTCGCGCTCCACCAGGCGGAGCAGAATGTCGCGACTTTCCTGCATTGCCGCCAGTCCTTCCTCCTCGCGCCCGCTTGCTACGAGACCGAGGCCGCCCAGCCGGGCGCTCACTGCCAGGCCCCGTTGCCATCCGGCGTTCTCGGGGTCCCAGTTCGCCAGTTCCCGCTGGATGGACCAGGCTTCCAGCCGATGGTCGAGCGCCTCGTCCTCCTGCCCCACAGCCGCGAGCACTTCGCCGAGATAGCTGTGTGCCAGCGACAGCAGCCGCTGTGCGTGGCGGTCCTCAGCGTTCTGCTTCGCAATCTCCTCGCGAACCGCAAGCTCGGCGCGGAAGTGCTCCAGCGCCGCAGCGAGGTCGCCCCAGCGCTGTTCGGCCACAGCGAGCTTGTTATAAGCGGTCGCGAGCGCCGACCGGTACTCGACGTTCTCGGGATCCAGGCGGGCGAGGCTTTCCTTCAGCTGCAGGCTCCGATTGTACTCGTCGATGGCCCGTCGGTCGCCGAGCTTCTCCAGCGCGCTTCCGATGTTGCCGTGCGCGTAGCTCAGCTCCATCCGGTACACGCGGTTGTCGGGGTCGGAGTCGAATAGCCGCCGGACGTGCCTGCGATATTCGTCGAAGTGACCGAGTGCGGCGGTGAAGTCGCCGCGCTCGAAGCTGATGTAGCCTAGCCAGAAAAAGTCCGTCGCCAGCGCGAGTCGCCACTCGGCATTGGTCGAATCCCGGCGCACGAGATCCGTGCTCACGGCATGCGCATCCTGGAAAGTGCTGAGGGCCGCCGCGAGGTTCCCCCGTTGCAGCTGCACGTCGCCCAGGAGACGGAGTTGCTCGGCGCGGCGGAGCAGCTCGCGCTCACTGAGCTGCTCCGCCGGCACCGCGGCGAAGTATTCCCGGGCTTTGGAGGCGACGTCGTCGAGAAGGTCGAGACGCCCGATGGGAACCAGCTTCTCCCGCAGGTCCCCCAGCATGTAGCCGATCAGGTCTTCCGCCTGTCCCTGGCGGAGCTGGGCCGCCCCCCGTGCTTCCCGCAGGAGACGGTTCTGCATGAAGGTGGTACCGACGAAGCCGCCGAGCAGAAGGGTCAGGGCGGCGGACATGGAGACGACCAGTCGATGGCGGCGGACGAACTTCGTCGTGCGATAGGCGATCGACTCCCCACGAGCCAGCACCGGTAGCCCCCGACGATAGCGCCGGATGTCTTCGAGGAGCTGCTCGGCCGACTGGTACCGACGCTCGGGCTCCTCGGCGAGGGCCTTGAGGGTGATGGTGTCGAGGTCGCCGCGCAGCTGCGCACGCAGGCGCTCGGGGGTGGTGCCGCGCCGAGCGGCGATCTCGACGGCGGAGATCACCGGCTCGCGCTCGTCCCCGGTGCGGACCGGACGAACCACTGTGGAGCTGGGTCGCCCCATGCCGGTGTCGAGGCCGAAACGATCCTGCGTGCGCCGACCGTGACGATCGACCGGCCGCCTTCCCGTGAGCAGCTCGAAGAGAATGACCCCGAGCGAGTAGACGTCCGTCGCAGTGGTGACGGCGTTCCCGTCGATCTGTTCGGGAGAGGCGTACTCGGGGGTCAGCAAGCGCATCTCCGTGCGCGTGCGCGGCGCGAGCTCCGGGCGCGAGGGGTCCAGCAGCTTGGCGATGCCGAAATCCAGCAGCTTCACCACCCCGTCAGCGGTCACCAGGATGTTCGAGGGCTTCAGATCCCGGTGAATGACCAGATTGCGGTGGGCGAACTGGACCGCCGTGCAGATCGTCTCGAACAGCCGCAGGCGGGCGTCGACGGAGAGGCGTCGCGCATCGCAGTACTCCGTGACCGGCTCCCCCGCGATGTACTCCATCACGAGGTAGGGGCGGCCATCCTCAGCGGCCCCTCCGTCGTACAGCCGTCCGATGTTGGGATGCTCGAGCGCGGCGAGGATCTGGCGCTCGTAGCGGAAGCGCTGGAGCACCTCGTCGGTGTCCATCCCGCGCTTGACGAGCTTCAGCGCGACCTTCTTCTCGAACTCATCGTCCGCCCGCTCGGCGAGGTAGACGGCGCCCATCCCGCCACGGCCGAGCACACGGATCAGTCGGTACGGCCCGATCCGCCCTCCACCCGGCAGCGCCTCCATCTCCTCCCGCTCGAGCGTGACCCGCAGGTCCTCCACGAGAGGCTCCGCGAACTGCGATACGGATTCACCCAGCGCGTGCTCCGCCTCGTCGGCGCTCTGCAGGAGCGCCTGCACCTCCTGGAGCAGTTCGGGATCGTCGCGACAGCGCTCTCGCAGAAAGGCCGAGCGCTCCTCGGGCTGGCATTCGAGAGCCGCCTCGAAGAGCGCGTCGATCTGCCGCCAGCGTTCGGGGGTCAGCGATCGCATCGAGGAACTGCGAGAGGAGCAGGTCGCCCGTCAGCGGGCGGGGCGCGGGGTCGGGTCGGGGCCGCTCTCGGGCCGCATGGCGCGGAAGAGCCAGGCGCGTGCGCGTGCCCAGTCGCGCTTGACCGTCGGAACAGAGAGATCCGTAACGCTCGCGATCTCTTCGTAGGTGAGACCGCCGAAGAAGCGATACTCCACCAGCTGCGCCAGACGGCTACTGTAGGCCGACAGCTGCTCGAGCGCCTCATTCAAGGCGAGGAGATCCGCCGCCTGCTCGTCCACCGCCAGCTGCACCGACTCGATCGGCACGGCCTCCTCCGCCCCGCCGCGCTTCTGGGCGGTGCGTGAGCGAACGTGGTCGATGAGGATGAAGCGCATCGCCCGCGAGGCGAGCGCGAGGAAGTGGGCGCGATCCTGCCACTCCATCCGGCTCTGGTCTACCAGGCGGAGATACGCCTCGTGTACCAGCGCCGTCGTGTTCAGCGTCTGACCCGAACGGTAGCGAGCAAGCCGCTGGTGCGCCGCCTGACGGAGGTCCTCGTAGACGTGCGCGTACAGGTGGTCGAATGCGGCTCGACTTCCTCCGCGGACATCACGAAGGAGCTGCGTCGTGTCTGGCTGGCTGGCCATAGGGGTGGGGGATCGAGAGCCGACTAACCGCCGACGGAGATACATCACCGCCGAGCCATCTCAATTTATCCTCAACCCCTCGAAGTTCAAGTCATTCCGGGACACTGGCGTCGATGATCCTTTCCGCGGCCCGCTCCCGATAAAAAGGAAGAAGGCTCAAAGGCACCGCGCCGCCCGTCTCCGCCCTCCTACCCCAAGAAACGGTTTCCCGCTCGTCATCCTACCACATCCCCCAGATCGAACCTACCGAACATCCTCCTTGGCGGAGACGGGGGCCGCGGCGCGGCCCCGGTCGGTCAGGAGGAACCCAGAGGCCAGAACCAGCGACGGCGGCGCTGCGTCTGCCAATCGGTGAGGGCGGTTACGATCATCGTCACGCCGGTGAGAGCCAGGAAGAAGTTGCGCGCTCTGTGCTCACGAGCGAAGCCCATCACCCAGGGGAGGAGCGGCAGCGCGAACCCGAGGGCAACATCCGTGGCGCCGTGGACCCTCAGTGGGACCGCGCGCTTGAGGGCGGGTGGATAGTCCGTCAGGGCCGAGAGGGCGAGATAGCTCGCCGCTAGAGAGTAGGTAGCCAACGCCGCGCTCTTCGGGAAATCGAGCACCCGCGGCGCGGCAAGCGCAGCCGCCATGGTCGAGTAATCCAGCGCCCCGTGCACGGTCGGCGAGATGGGTCTGTTCATGATCGCTCCAGGGTAGACGTTCGGCCTCACGAATCTTTCCGTGAGGCAGAACGCATGCCCTGAAGACCCCCTGGCTTCAGACCGGAAGAGTCCCGGATCGTACTTCCAGGAGACCCCACCCCCTTCCGATGGGGCCTCGCCGGATCAGCCCGGCGCCACCGTGTCGGAGGGCGCGGCCGAATCGGCGGGAGCCGCCTCGGGAGCATTCGTGCTGTCCTCCGCGGCGGCTGGCGCACGCGCCCGACCGAGACCCCCGAAAAGGCCGCGAATCTGGCCCTGCACCCGTTCCCGCACGGCGGCGCCGATCTGCTCGGGGGCGACGGGTACTGAATCTCCCAACACCCGTTCGGCGACCTCGGCGGCGGCGCGCTTCGCCGCACTCTGCGCTTCCTCCGTCGCCCGCTGGCGCGCCACCGCGAGGGCCTGGTCTCTCGCCGCGGTGAGATCCAGCGCAATGGCCGGCTCGGTTACGTTGCCCGTGATGCGCAAGCCGATAGGCACCCGTCCCTGCTGTCCGGCCAGGGCGGCCGCCGCGCTTCTCACTTGCTCGCTTGCCGCCGACGCTAGCTCCGGGGAGAGGTTGGCCACCAGGCCAAGGTCGAGCTTGCCCCCGAAGTCGAACGAGCCGGCCAGTTCCGTATTCACTCCCGGAGAAACCTGAACCGCCCGCTCGAGCGTGACCAGCGGCCCCGCAATGAGGTACTCTCCCGCCCACTCGCGGAAGGCGAGGGTGTCGAAGCTCTGCAATCCGAGCCTTTCGCCGACTCGCGCCAGCAGCGGCCAGTTGGTCAGGGCCCCCGAGGTGAGCGCCAGCTGCCCCGACGAGCGCACCGTGGGCCGCACGGGCAGCATGTGCTCGTCGAGCTGCAGCGAAGCGTCACCATCCACCGTCAAGAGGCCAGACAGGTGCCCCTGGAACGGAGTAAACCGCGAAAAGAAGTCTCCGGCGCCGACGTTTTCCAGGTGATAAACCGCCACGAGGGTCGCGTCCTGTTCACCCCTCTCGAGGGCGAGCCCCAGCTCCACCGTTCCCCCCATGAAGCCGAAGCGGAGCCGCGGTGCGCTGATCGCCGAGGGGGAGCTCTCCAGGTTCGCCTCGAGGTTTTCGTAGACCAGGCCGTTGCGCACGAGCCGATCGGCGGTCACCGATCCCCGGGCGCGCAGACGGGGTAGCTCGGGTAGCGAGATTCCCAGCTCCTCGGCAACCTCGGCGGCGGATTTTCCGTTGATCGAGCGATCCGCCAGCCGCGCGAAGAGCAGGGGAGTGTACTCGGACTCGGATGGACCGAGCAGCGCATCCAGGTCCAGCACGCCGGCACGGGCGTCGAAATCCACCATTGCGATCGCGCTGGTGTCTCCCAGCGCCACCGGCAGCCACTCGCGAACCGTCGCCGCCAGGTTCACCCGGCTCTCGCCGAACGCGAGCGCCGCCTGTTCGATCCGCACTTCCTCGCCGGCAAATCGCACGGTGCCGCTGGAAACCTGGATCGGCTGCTGGATTGAGGGCAGCGCGGCACGCACACCGCCAATCGAGATCGTCCCCTCGAGTGTCGACTGCGCCGGATCGGAGGGGCGGAGTCGACCGCGCAGGTCGAAGGGCAGGGCACCCGAGGCCTGGATCGGCTCCTCGCTCTCCGCCATTGCGAGCAGGTCCTCGACGGGAGCCGTGCCCCGCGCCGCGAAGTCGACCACGGGCGCGGCGAGATCGTTCACCCGCAGGGCCAGCGAGAACGGCTCACCGAAGAGGCTGCCCGTCACCCCCTCCGCCGCGACCGCCTCGTTCGAGAATTCCACCTGCCCACCGGTCCTCGCCAGCAGCGCCACTCCGTCGCGAGAGACGGAGACGTCACGCAACTCCACCACCCCCTCCACCCTCGGCAGGGTGTCCGGGGTGAGGGGGCCACTGACCCGCGCGGCGATGCTCGCCCGCCCGCCGTAACCGAACTCGACCGGCGAAGGCCGGGCGCCGGAGACGCTGTCCGTTTCCGTGCCCGCTTCCGCGGTCCGATTTGCAAGCAGTTGCGCGAGGAAGCCTTCCGGCAGCGAACGGGCGAGGTCCTCGAAGCTGAATTCCTCGGCGCCAAGCTCGAGCTCGGCGCGGCGAGCGAGGGAATCCGACACAGAGAGGATACGCCCGCTGCCGCTCAGCACGAGGCGCTGCAGCTCGAGCCGCAGCTTGGCCAACTCAAGGCGATCCGCCTGCCGATCCAGCTCCGCATCGTGGTCGATGGCGAAGCGCACCCCCCGCAGGGGCGCGGCGAGACGCCCGGGCAACTCCGCGTCGACGCTGTCACTGGACAGCGAGCCGCTGAGCCCGATGCGGGCCAGAGACCCCTCGGCCACGCGTCCCTCGAGGTGGAGGGTCTGCTCGAGACCGTGGATCGACACGTCCGTGCCGTCCCGCTGGTCCGTGTAGCGGAGCCGGCCGTCGTGGATCCGGAACTCGTCGATGGAGAACTCGATGTCCGTGGTGGACGGCGCCGATTCTTTCTCGTCCCCGCTACCAAAGGGCAGGTTGAGCGCACCGGTGGAGTCCACCACCAGGTGGATGTCGGGCCGCTCGATGGCGATCTCCCGCACGATCACGTTGCCGGAGAAGAGCGGAAGGATCCGGGGACGCAGAAGGATCCGATCGACCGCCGCGACCGGCGCGCCGTCAGGGCCTACGCGGGCGCTTTGCAGCGCTACGGCCGGGCTCGGCCAGAAGTCGAGATCGAGGTCCCCGATTGCGACGGGGACGCCGAGGGCCTTCTCTGCCCGCTCCGCCGCGACGCGAGCGATCAGCTCCCTGGGCAGCAGCAGTGCTGCGGCGCCGAGTAGAGTCAGCGGGACCAGCAGCACGACCGCAATGCCGATTGCCGTCCAGCGCAACCAGCGGCCTTTCAACGGGGAGGCGGAGGCGCTCTCTCCGCCCGCTTCGGAGGAAGGTTTCAATGGGTCGGTCACGGTTCCTCTAGGTTCTGGGCGAGGACTAATACCGGGGTAGGCGCACCCCCGGTTCCTCCCTTACCCCCTAGAACGCGGAAGAGGTCGGCTTCCTGGCGGAAGCCGACCTCATCTCACAACCGACTTGACCCGCGAAGGATCAGCCGAGCCGGACGACGTTCTCGGCAGCGGGGCCCTTCTGGCCCTGAACCACGTCGAATTCGACCTGCTCGCCCTCGGTCAGCGTCTTGAAGCCGCTGCCCTGAATGGCGGTGTGATGGACGAAGCAGTCCTTCGAACCGTCCTCGGGCGTGATGAACCCGAAGCCCTTGCTGTCGTTGAACCACTTCACCGTTCCGGTGGTACGCATCCCAACTCCTTAGTGTGTGACCGACTCTCGAGGTGCGGGTGCTCCGTACCACCGATCGCCTGTACTGTTCGCGGGCAGCGACGTCCCCCGCTCCTGGACGACGAGCGATCAACAAAAAACCCGGGACGCGTGCGGCCCAGGTATCTTCAGCGCTAGGCTCTCGACCGAAGCCGAGGTTGTGCTCGTGGGTTCAAAGATAGCGACAACCTACGTGGTGTCAAGTGCGCCATGCCCGGAAATCGCGTGATGACGGTAGGCGTATGGCGGGCCACCATCTTGCGTGAGAGGGACCGACCGGGACGGATGCTTCATCCCTCCAACGAGGAAGGTCCCTATGCAGCACCACGCAGCCGAAGGAGACACGGTCCGGGTGCACTATACCGGCATGCTCCCGGACGGGACCATTCTGGAGACGTCGCACGGCGGAGAGCCCCTGGAATTCACGCTGGGGCGCGGGGAGGTGATCCCCGGCCTGGAGCACGCGGTGACCGGAATGGCTCCGGGGGAGCGCAAGTCCGTGTGGATCACCCCGGACCAAGCCTACGGGCCGCACCAGGACGACCTGCTGTTGATGGTGGACCGCAGCCGCTTCCCGGACCACATCCAGCCCGCGCCGGGGCAACGCCTGCGGATGCGGCGCGAGGGGGTCCCGCCCGTGATGGTGACAGTCGTCGAGGTGGACGACGACGAGGTGATCCTGGACGCCAACCATCCGCTTGCCGGGCGAGACCTCACCTTCGACGTGCAGCTGCTGGAGGTGATCTAGAGCGAGGCCAGGACCTGACGCATGTACGCGAAGGACTCCTTCATCCCCGGGAGCGGGTTCCGAGCATCGATCTCGTACTCGAGGTTCACCGAGTACGCGTAGTTCATCTCCACAAGCTGCCGGAAGATGTCGGGAATCGGGATCTTGCCGCGCCCCACGATCACCTGGCTGTCGCGGTCGGTGAGGTCGGCGAGATCCTTCATGTGCATGTCGAGCACGCGTGGGCCCGCATCGCGCAGCACCTGCACGACATCCGTCCCCGTGCGGACGGTGTGTCCCACATCCACACACAGCCCCATCCGGGCGTCCATCCCCTCGATATGTCGTAGAGCGTCGTAGGGCGACGGATAGTGGCGATCCTCTGGACCGTGGTTGTGAATCGCCACCAGAATGTCGTATTCCCGCGCGAATCTCTCGATGCGCGGCAGGATGGCCGGATCTGCCGTGATGACGATCAGCGGCATTCCCGCGCCTCGAGCGTAATCGAAGTACTTCCGCACCTCCTCGTCGGTGTCCTCCTCGAAGGTGATGGTGCCCCCGCCGACAATCTGGAGTCCCGCCGCCTCGAACTCCGCCCGACCGGCGGCGAGCTCTTCCAGGCTCAGATCGTACGGGAGATGGAAGGACTTGATGTTCACGTAGGGGGTGCCCAGCTCCTTGATCATCTTGATCGCTTCCGCGCGCGGAAACTCGCGCAGCGAGTAGCTCGCCACGCCCAGCTTCAATGCTTCCGCACGACGAGGTTCGAGCGCGGGGAGCGACCCCGGGTTCACGGCAAGACCGAGCGCGGCTCCCGCCGCACCGACAGCCGCCCGCTTGACGAAATCGCGACGCGAGGTTCCTTGCTGCGACATGCTCCGACTCCTGAGGATCTGGAGGGACAGCGGAGGGTTACCAGAAAGTAGCATTCTACGCTCGCGGCTAGCACCTCGACAATGCGGGTCGAGAAGCTTGCGCTGTCCCGCTCCGGGCTCGAGCTTCCACGTGCAAGGGGCCATCCTGGTAACGATATGTCTCTCACGCGCTTCCTGTCCTTGAGCCTGCTTGGCGCCGCCGTCCTGGCAAGTGCCTCGCCGGTGTTCGATGGTGCCGCGGCCGTGATGGCGCAGCCGGCGCCTTCCACCGCCGAGAGGCAGGTCTATCGAATTCCGGTGACCGGCGTGGTGGAGATGGGCCTGGCGCCGTTTGTTGAGCGCTCGCTGGATGAGGCCGAGGAGGCCGGTGTGGCGGCCGCGATCCTGGATATCGACACCCCGGGAGGCCGGGTGGACGCGGCGGAACAGATCGCGGACGCGATCAGCGACGCCAGGATCCCGGTCTACGCCTACGTGAACCGTCGCGCCCTCTCCGCCGGGGCGCTGATCGCCCTGGCGACGGACGGCATCTTCATGCGGCCCGGATCTACGCTCGGCGCGGCCACGCCCGTCACCGGTGACGGTCAGAAGGCGAGCGAGAAGGTGGTCAGCGCGATGCGGTCCGAGTTTCGGGCGCTGGCGGAGGCGGCGGGGCTCGACCCGCGGGTGGCCGAGGCCATGGTCGACGAGGACGTGGAGATCCCCGGCGTGGTGGAAGCGGGCAAGCTGCTCACGCTCAGCACTGCCGAAGCGGTGGCGGTGGGCTACGCGCGCGAGGTAGCGGACTGGGATGCCCTTCTCGACGTCCTGCAGGTGCCGGGCGCGGCGGTGGTAGAGACCTCTCCCAACTGGGCGGAGCGTGTCGTGCGCTTCCTCACGCATCCGCTGGTATCCCCGTTCCTGCTTTCACTGGGCTTCCTCGGGATTCTCATCGAGATCAAGACTCCCGCCTTCGGCCTGGCGGGGCTGGTGGGACTCGGGTCGCTCGCGCTCTTCTTCGGTAGCCACCTGATCGTGGGGCTTGCCGGCTGGGAGGTGCTGATCCTCCTTGGCGCGGGCGCGATCCTCCTGCTTGTAGAAGCGCTGGTGCTGCCAGGCTTCGGCGTGGCGGGCATCCTCGGGATTGTGGCTGTGTGCGGCGCCATCCTGCTCAGCCTGGTGGGGCAGATGCCAACCTTCACCGATCTCCTGGTGGCGCTCCAGGTGATGGGAACCGCCGTGCTGATCGTCGGCTTCGTGGGCTGGCAGCTCGTGAAGCGCTTGCCGAATGATCGTCGAGCGCATCGCCTCTTCCACCAGGACTCGCTCCGGCGCGAGCTGGGCTACGTCTCCAGCGCGAGCCGCGAGGATCTGGTCGGGACCGAGGGCGTGGCGCTTACCGACCTGCGCCCCTCCGGCACCGCGCGTTTCGGAGAGGAGACTCTGGACGTGGTATCAAGCGGGACCTTTGTACGGGCGGGCACGCCTGTCCGCATCGTGCGGGCGGAAGGCTACCGCCACGTGGTGGAACCGCTCTGATCCTCCGACCGTCGCCGAGCGCCGCCGGCCGGATTTGCCTCCGGCCGCGCTCGGCCGTTCGATCCCGTTCCCAACTCGGAAACCATGGACATGCAAGAGTTCGCCTTCGTCAGCACGCTGCTGGTCATCGGGCTGGCGGTACTCGTCGTCGTGATCATCGCCCGGTTCATCCCGATCGGCTTGTGGATCACGGCCTTCGCGTCAGGAGTCCGGCTCTCCTTCCTCAACCTCTTCGGGATGCGCTTTCGCCGGGTCGATCCGCGCCAGATCGTGCTGCCGCTGATCGCCGCGACGAAGGCGGGGCTCGAGCTGAACGTGAACGAGCTCGAAGGCCATTACCTCGCGGGTGGCAACGTCAGCCGCGTGGTCGCGGCGCTGATCTCCGCGGACAAGGCAAACATCGCGCTCTCCTTCCAGCAGGCCGCGGCCATCGACCTCGCGGGCCGAGACGTGAAGGAGGCGGTGGAGACGTCGGTCAACCCGAAGGTGATCAACACGCCGCGGGTGGCGGCGATGGCGAAGGACGGGATCCAGCTGATCGCGCTGGCGCGCGTGACGGTGCGGGCGAACATCAATCGCCTGGTCGGCGGCGCGGGAGAGGAGACGATCCTTGCCCGGGTGGGCGAGGGGATCGTCTCTACCATCGGCTCGAGCGAGACGCACAAGGCGGTACTCGAAAATCCGGACGCCATCTCCAAGACGGTGCTCGCCAAGGGACTGGACGCCGGCACCGCCTTCGAGATCCTCTCCATCGACATCGCCGACGTTGATGTCGGAAAGAACATCGGCGCGGAGCTGCAGACCGACCAGGCAGAGGCCGACAAGCGCATCGCCCAGGCTCGGGCGGAGGAACGACGGGCCATGGCAGTCGCGCTCGAACAGGAGAACAGAGCGCGGGTCGAGGAAGCGCGGGCGAAGGTCGTGGAGGCGGAGGCGGAGGTCCCACGGGCGATTGCGGAGGCGTTCCGCAGCGGGAACCTGGGCATCATGGACTACGCGCGCTACCGCAACCTGCTGAGCGATACCGCCATGCGAGAGGCCATCGCCAGGCCTGAGACAAGCAGCTCCGACGGATCGACGAGTTGAGCCATGGACATCGTTGAGCTTCTCGTACTGCTGGCATTCATCCTGTTTCCGCTCCTGCAGTCGGTCCTGGAGAAGCTGGGTGGGGCCGGCCGACGCGGACTTCCACCGGACGTAGATCTCCCGCCACAGGACCGAGCTGACACGGGAGGACCGCTTTCCACGCCCGACGCCGGGATGAGCAGCGACACCTCGGCCGGCCACGAGGCGGAAGAAGGTTGGTCGGCGGGATGGGGCAGATGGCCCTCCGATACGCTGGAGGATCTCTCCGCGGAGGAGGTTGTGACCGAGGAGGTGGCGGAAGAGATCGTCGCCCGCCAGCGCCGGCTGGGGGAGTCCGTTACGGTGACCGAGGCAGCCCGGGTGACGGTGCCGGTGGTGTCGCTCGAATCAGTGCAAGCGGAACCCGCGGAACGCCTGGCAGGCGTGAAGCCGATTCAACGACTGCCACCGCCCACGATTCGTCGACGGCCGCTGCACCCCACCATCCGCGGCGTCGGCTCGCGCTCCGAGCTGCGGCGCGCAATCGTCCTGGCAGAGATCCTGGGCCCGCCGCGGGGACTCGAAGATATGGGGGTTCCGGGGTTGAGGCCCTGACGGCCCCAACGGCGGCTACCCCGAACATGCCTGGAAAACGAGAGGGCCCCGAAGCGACTCCGATTCGCTCCGGGGCCTGTTCGTTCGCGGGCTGGCGGCCCGCTCCACCTTCAACTCATCACCACCGCGTCAGGGGAGGCCTCCAGAAAGCGCCGCACCTCCGCGACAACGCTGCGGGGCGACACCGGCTTGGCCAGGTACCCATCGAACCCTGCCTCTTCGGCTCGCTCCCGGTCTTCCGGCTGGGAGTAGGCAGTCAGCGCGACGATGGGGATACGCGCCGTGCTTTCCGACGACTTCAACTGGCGGGCGACCTCCAGACCGTCCACCACGGGGATGTCGATGTCGAGAAGAATCAGGTCCGGCTTTGTTTGCTGAGCCATGCGCACCCCGGTCTCGCCGTCGCTTGCCACAAGGACATTGAAACCGAAGTGCTCCAGGATCGTGCGGTAAATATTGCGATTGTCCTCATGATCCTCCACCAGGAGGATGGTTCCGTTGGTCACACGATCTCCCCTTTGGATAAATAGTCGCACGTCGGCAATGCCTCGTGCGACTCACTTGGGATCCTGAATCTCAGTAGCCCCTTCTGCTACACGTGGGCGGGCCACGCGGTTCCGGATCGAGCCCCCGACGGGGGCAGGGTAGGGTATCGAGTTTGCAACATGGAGCCTGGTGGGAAGGCGAGATCGAAGGTGGAACCGGGCACGAAAATCCGCTTGCAAGGGAAGGTTGCATGGACCTCACAGAGGAGGCGCCCTCGGTCGCAGGCGCCTCCGCCCGATCGGAGGTGCGGCGATGGAGCTGATGATCGGCTTTGCCGGTGTGGGGCTACTCCTCCTCATCGGTGCCCCCGCCCTGGCGCGGCTCGTGGTGGGCCGTGAGGGCGATCCCGGGGGCCTCACTCGCATCTTTCAGGGCATCGCCGTCATCCTGCTGCTGGTGGCGCTCCTCGTTCGCCCCCACCAAGAAGAGACGGCGGCGTTTCCGCCGCCGCCTGACATGACCGGAGAACGCTGATCCTCCGCGGCTCAGCTCAGCGAGATCGGGAGCAGAGCCTGGAAGGCGTTTCGTGCCCGGAAGAGCCGGCTCTTCACCGTCCCCACCGGCACGCCGATCGCCTCGGAGATCTCCTCGTACGTCCGGTCCTCGACCTCCCGCATCACGAAGGGGATGCGGTGGTGATCCTCCAGCTGATCGATGGCCTCCTCGATCGCTTCACGCAGCTCACCCCGGTAGGCAAAGCGCTCCGGGTCCACGCTGTCACTCTCGAACTCGACCGGTCGGGGCGCCGTGCCCTCGGCTCGCAGGTCGCTGAACGCCGTCTCGCGCCTGCGGGAGCGATTACGGTACTCGTTCTTGAGCAGATTGCTCGCGATCGTGTAGATCCAGGTCGAGAACTTCCGCCCGGAGTCATAGCGCTCGCGCGCGCGATGCACGCGCAGGAAGGTGTCCTGGGCCAGATCCTGCACGCGCTCTTCGTCCTTTAGCCGCTTGAACAGGAACCCTTTGATGAGCGGCTCGTATCGGTTTACCAGGTTTGTGAATGCCTCATGGTCTCCCTCCTGGTAGAGCTCGAAGAGCTCCTCGTCCGGGAGACCGCTGTAATCGACGGGATCCGCCTCGGCCGGGACGGGCGCTACGGTCCCTGCCCCCGAGCTATGCTCGAGCACGGGCGCGACCGCCGTCGTCGAATAGCGCCGGAGTGTAGTAGTCATGGATACAATCTAAGCAAAAGTGCCCCGGAAAGCCACCTCCGCGGGCACTCTTAATGACATCTTAACCAATTTACTTACATACGTTTACCCCGAAACATCCCAAAGTTCCGACCCCCCGGCCGATCTCTGGCCTCGGTGCGGCGATTGCTCCTTGACGGTTCGAGGAGGCCCCGTTAGACTAGCCGGTGCGCCTTGCGCCGCGGCGATTTGTAGCGATTGCTCCGCGTAATAAATGTGCTAAACCGCGGGGGGGTCCCGCGCGGTCGCTGCGCGGGACCCCTTTCCTGCTTAGCCGTCGAGCCCGAAAGGGCGCCCGCGCACCCGCTGGACACGTCGGTCCGCGCCTCACCGCCCGGTCCAAGGCGATCCTTCCGCAGGAGAGCTGGTGGCGTGCGCGTCGATCCGCACGACGGTCGCTGCGACCCGATCGCCCGGCCTCTCCGCTCCGAGCAGGTCGGGCATTTCCTTTACCTAGAATCCAGGAGTTGCCGGGATGAGCAACGGATCAGAAGGCCGCCAGTTGGGGCTGGGGACGCGCGCGGTACAGGCAGCTCAGGAGACCGCCGATCCCGCCACCAAGGCGCGCGCGGTTCCCATCTATGCGACGACATCGTACGTCTTCGATGATCCCGACCATGCCGCCAACCTGTTTGGCCTGCGTGAGTTCGGGAACATCTACACGCGCATCATGAACCCCACCACGGACGTCTTCGAGCGGCGTATGGCCAACCTCGAAGGCGGCGTGGCGGCGGTGGCTTTCGCGAGCGGCCAGTCGGCCGAGACTCTGACCGTTCTCAACCTGGCGCGGGCCGGGCAGAACATCGTCTCGGTGTCGTCGCTCTACGGCGGCACGTTCGCGCTGTTCCGCCATACGCTCCCGCGGATGGGCATCAACACTCACTTCGTGGACAACGATCCGGAAGCCGTGCGTCGAGCGATCGACGAGAACACACGCGCGGTGTTCGTCGAGACGATCGGCAACCCCCGTCTCGACGTGCCGGACCTTCGCGCTCTAGCCGACGTGGCGCACGAGGCCGGGGTGCCGCTCGTCGTCGACAACACCTTCGCCACCCCGATTCTCTGCCGCCCGATCGAACACGGCGCTGACATCGTGCTCCACGCCGCCACCAAGTGGATCGGTGGCCACGGGACCTCGATCGGCGGCATCGTGATCGACGGCGGCACCTTCGACTGGGCCGCGAGCGAGCGCTTCCGCGAGTTCTACGTGGAGCCGGAAGCCGCATATCACGGGCTGAAGTTCGCGGAGACGTTCGGCGACATGGGGGGCGCCAACATCGCCTTCGCCATTCGACTGCGCGTTCTGCTGCTGCGTGACATCGGGCCAGCGCTGTCCCCCTTCAACTCGTTCCTCTTCCTGCAGGGCCTCGAGACACTGCACCTGAGGATGGAGCGGCACAGCGAGAACGCGCTGAAGGTCGCCCGCTTCCTCGAGTCGCACCCGGCGGTGAGTTGGGTGACCTATCCGGGTCTCGAATCGCACCCGAACCACGCGCAGGCCAAGCGGTACCTGAGCGGCGGGTTCGGCGGCACGCTGACCTTCGGGGTGAAGGGCGGCGAGGAGGAGGCTCGCACGGTGATCAAGGAGTTGAAGCTCTTTTCGCTGCTCGCCAACGTGGGTGACACCAAGAGCCTGGTGATCCACCCGTGGACCACCACGCACGAGCAGCTCTCACTGGAGGAGCGTGAGGCGGCAGGGGTCACCGCCGACCTCATCCGGCTGTCCATCGGAATCGAGGACGTGGAGGATCTGATCGACGACCTCGATCGGGCGCTGCGGACCGCCGTGCCCCTCTGAGCGGGCGCCGGAGATGGACGGCGCGGTGAGTCACCGCGTCGTCCATCGAATTCTCTTCAGAAGATCGGAGGCCGTAGGATGAGCGGGAGAACACTCCGGACCCACCATCTGCCCGAGTTCCGCCTGGAATCGGGCGAGGTGCTCACGGAGGTCGTGCAGGCATACCACCTGGACGGCGAGATCAACGCGTCGCGCGACAACCTCGTCATCGTCTTCCATGCCCTCACGGGCTCGGCCGATGCCGTGGGTGACTGGTGGAGCGACGTGTTCGGGCCCGGCCGGGCGATCGACACCCACCGGTATGCCGTGCTGTGCACGAATCTTCTCGGCTCCTGCTACGGTACGACCTTCCGTCGGCCCGAGCCGGGACGCCGACCCCTGATCACCCCGCGCGACCAGGCGCGGCTGATCCACGCGCTCGTCGAGGAGTTGGGCATTCGCTCCGTGGCGCTCACGGCGGGGGGGTCGCTGGGAGGGATGGTGGGGCTCGAGTTTGCCGCTTCCTATCCCGAGCTCACCCGGACCTCAGTGATCTTCGCCGCTCCGGCGGCGCACACCGCCGCGGCGATCGGCTGGAATCACATCCAGCGGCAGGCAATCGCCCTCGGAAGCGAGCAGGGGCTGGCCGTGGCCCGGATGGTCGGGATGATGACCTACCGAACGGCGGTGGAGTTCCAGGAGCGGTTCGGTCGGGAACGCGGGCCGAACGGCTTCCAGGTCGAGTCGTATCTCAACCACCAGGGGGAGAAGCTCGTGAAGCGCTTCGACCCGGAGAGCTACCTGATGCTGATGGACGCCATGGACGCGCACGACGTGGGGCGCGGACGCGGCGGCTTCGTCGAAGCCCTGCGCGCGGTTCGCGGCAGGTTGATCGGGGTCGGCATCCCCGGAGACATCCTCTACTCGGATGAGGACGTACGAGCCTGGACCGATCCCGTCGGCGCGGAGTACCGGCAAATCGACTCGATTCACGGACACGACGCCTTCCTCATCGAGGTGGACCAGGTGGCAGCGATCCTGGCAGACGCCCTCGAGGAAGCGACCCCTTCGGCCCGTCTGGCGACCGGTGCCTGACCTGGGGCTGTGGCTCGGCCGCCGCTTCCAGAGGCGAGCGCTTCGCGCCGATGGCGGACGGGAGGCGCCCCGCGACCCGCCACGAAGAGCCGTCCCTCCCTGGAAGCGCTGGCTGCTGGCGATCGCCGCGCTCCTGGTCGCCGGACTCCTGCTGACACTCGCCGAACACGAATTCCTATCCCCGCTCACCCGCTGGTTCGCCAGCCTGGGGGCAGCCGCTCCGATCACCTTCATCCTCCTCTACATCGGCCTCACCGTCGCACTCGTCCCCAATTCGTTCCTCACCGTAGCCTCCGGCGCGCTCTTCGGGTTCGTCTGGGGGACAGTGTACTCCTTCGTCGCGTCGGTGCTGGGCGCCGCTGCGGCTTTCCTCGTCTCGCGCTACCTCCTCCGGGATCGGCTCGCCCGCAGGATGCTCGCAGAGCCTCGCTTCCAGCGCGTCGACCGCGCTATCTGCCGCCGCGGCCTCCGGGTGGTGCTGCTGATCCGCCTCTCCCCGGTTCTCCCCTTCTCGCTCCTCAACTATGTTCTCGGCCTCAGCCACGTGCGCTTGCGCGACTACCTGTTGGGATCGATTTCGATGCTCCCGGGCACCGCGCTGTACGTGTATCCCGGGATGGTCGCGGGGGAGTTGATCGCGGTCGGCACGGGGCGGGCGGAGCTGCGGGAGACCGCGCACTACGTCTCCCTCGCCGCGGGCCTGGCCCTGACCGCCATCGCCGTCGTCCTGCTGACCAGGACGACGCAGCGTGCCCTGCGCGAAGAGACCGCGGCCGCGGAGGCGGCGACCGGACCGGGTTGAACCGGTACGTTGGGTGAGCCGGTGCGCTTACCGCCGTGCACCTGCGGGCTTGTCCTGATGTGGACTGAATCCTGCCATCAGGCTCGCGCCATGCGCCCGGTGATCCGACACCCGAGGGGCGCCGTCGATCTGAACACTCTTCGAACAATCGTGATGCGGAGCACCGTTACGATTCTTCTGCTGCTGACGTCGCTGGTGGTCGGCGGCTGCAGCGACTCGACAGGACCCCAGACCTTCTCGATTTCGGGTACCTGGACGAGCGTCGGCTTCGCCGGGGCGGACTTCAGCATGACGGTCGTGGAGACAGCGCGGGCAGTGGAGGGGGCGGGCTACCGCATCACCGGAGGCCAGGCCACGGCATACCGGGTGTTCGGCGCGAACGCGGGCCAGCGCGCTTCCCTGCTCCTCGATTTCGACGACCAGGAGGACATCAACTTCGAAGGCACCTTCGAACGACAGGAGAATGCGACAGTCCTGGAGGGGCTGCTCTTCGGGGGAGGATACAGCGGCGCGCCGATCACCTTTCAGCGCGAGGAGAACTGAGGCAAGCGGTCAGATCGGCAGCGGAAGGGTGAAGTAGAAGGTGCTCCCGGCGCCGGCGACGCTGTGCACCCAGCACTCGCCTCCATGAGCCTGCACCAGCCCGCGCACGATGGTCAGGCCCAGCCCTGAGCCGGCGGAGCGCCGCTCACTCGACGCTCCGCGCCAGTGGCGATCGAACACGTGTGGAAGGTCCTCTGCCGGAATTCCCTCGCCATCGTCCTGCACACAGAACCTCACCACTCCAACGTCCTCCACGGCGGTGACGGCAATCCGCCCACCCCGCTGAGTGAAATCCAGTGAGTTGGTCACCAGGTTCGAGAGCACCTGGACGATACGGATATGGTCGGCCAGGGGCGGCACCTCGAGCTCGGGAAGATCGACGGACCAGCGAATCCCCCGCTCCTGTGCCAGCGGGGCGAACATCTCGTGGATCTCGAAGGCGAGGGCGGTCATGTCGAGCGGAGCCAGGTGCAGGGAGAGCCTGCCCTTTTCGATGTTCTCCGCGTCCAGGAGGTCCTGCACCAGCCGTTGCATGTGCTCCAGCGAACGACGGATGCCGATGATCTGCTTGCGAGCCTGCTCCCCTGCCAGCTCATCCGGCCCCAGACCGAGCAGCAGATCCGAGTGCATCATGGCCGAGTGGAGCGCGTTTCTCAGGTCATGCGAAACCACGCCCAGGGTCCGGTCGCGTGCCAGCGCCTCCCTGCGAGCCTCGCGGTACAGGCGAGCGTTGTCCACCGGGAGCGCGGCGCGACGAGCAAGCTCCTCCACCGTGGCGAGGTCTTCCTCGGTGTAGGGCGGAGCGTCGCCGCTGCGTGCGAGGCTGATGGTGCCGAGGGTCTTTCCGCGGGCGATGAGCGGCACGATCAGCACGGAGGTGAGGCCAAGCTCCCGCAGGCGCACGCCGTGAGGGCTGGCCCCGGTGAGACTGGCGAGATCGTCATCTCCCACATGCGCCATCAGACGTGGCTGGCCGGTGCGCAGGACCTCGACCACCGGGTTGCGGCTCGAGGGGCCAATCGGCAGGAGGCGGAGAATCTCCAGAAGACTGGGCTCCCGGCGAATGTCGCTGTGGGCGATTCCCAGGGCGCGAATCTCGCCGGCATCCTCGACATGGACGACGCAGTACTCCGCCAGAAAGCCGGTGCAGAGGCGCGCCACGCTCTGGATGGTCTCCCGATAGTCCAGGGAGGAGCCGAGAACCTCGCTCACGCGGGAGAGGAACTGCTCCCGATCTGTCGGCTGCGGGAGGGAAGCAACAACGCCCGCAGGAGCCGACGGCTCTATGAGAGAGCCAGCAGCTCCGATAGAAGGCGGATGGACGGCCTCCGCGGCGAGGTCGCGGTGATTCGACATCTCGGTCGGAGGAGTGCGGAGGGGACAGGATCGGAGCTCGCCACGCGGTACCGCCACAGTAATGGCGAGCCGCGGCGGCGGGAGTGACTTAGGGACGGTACCCGCGTGAAAGATGTCTCGCGCGGGGCTTTCCGTCAACGTGGTAGAAGGTGAGCTCGTTCGCTTGCGGCGGCTTCCCGTGGAAGTTCGATTCACGGGTGTCCCGTTTCAGGACTTCAGCCCCGGAAGAACCGATGCACGCATCCGGGCGCCCGCAGCGGAAGGTCACAACAAGCAGACATGTCGCATACCTGGCTCTGGATCGTCTTCAACATCTTCGTCCTCGGCATGCTCGCGGTGGACCTGGGCGTACTCAACCGAAAGGCCCACGTCATCGGAGTCAGGGAGGCGGCTCGCTGGACAGCCGCGGTCGTGACCGCGGCGGCGATTTTCAACTTCGGCATCTTCTACTTCGAGGGGACTCACCGCGGGCTCGAGTTCCTCACCGGCTATCTGATCGAGCTGGCCCTCTCCGTCGATAACATCTTCGTCTTCATCCTGATTTTCTCCTATTTCCAGGTGCCGCGGCAGTACCAGCACCGGGTGCTGTTCTGGGGGATTTTCGGGGCGCTGGTCATGCGCGGGGCGATGATCGGAGCGGGGGCACTGCTCATCCAGCAGTTTCACTGGATCATCTACGTCTTCGGCGCGTTCCTGGTCTTCACGGGCATGCGCATGCTCACGCAGGACGAGGAAGCGATCGAGCCCGAAGCTAATCCGTTTCTGAAGCTGATGCGGCGGTTCATGCCGATCAGCCGGTCGTACGATGGGCAGAAGTTCTTCACGCACATCCACCGGGGAGAGGTCCTCCGGCGGGCGGCGACTCCCCTGCTGGTCGTGCTGGTGTTGGTGGAGACCACCGACCTGATCTTCGCGGTCGATTCGATTCCCGCCATCTTCGCGGTTACCCAGGACGCGTTCCTCATCTACACCTCGAACGTGTTCGCCATTCTGGGGTTGCGCTCTATGTACTTCCTGCTGGCGGGGGTCATCGAGAAGTTCCACCTCCTGAAGTTCGGTCTGGCGATCGTATTGATGTTCGTGGGGGTGAAGATGCTGCTGACGTACTTCGACCTCCACATCCCCATCCTGATCTCGCTGGCAGTCGTGGCCGGCGTGCTGACCTCCTCGGTCGTGCTGTCGCTTCTGATTCCCAGCCGTGAGAAGGGGCCGGAGCTGCCCGGCGACAACCCTCCGCCGCCACCCATCCCCGACGAGGCCAGCGCAGGAGGGGGCTGAACCACCAAAGAAACGCAGAGGTCGCGGAGGGTTACACGGAGGGCAGGGGCTCGTCTGTACCCTCCGTGTAACCCTCTGCACCCCTGTGGTTCTCTTGTTCCGTAGCTCAGAGAAGCTGCGAGATCGTGTGCAGGATCAGCCCGACCAGCCCGCCGACCAGCGTACCGTTGATGCGGATGAACTGCAGGTCCCTTCCCACCTGAAGCTCGATCTTGCGCGAGGTGTCATCCGGATCCCATTGCGCGACCGTGTTGGCGATCAGGTGGCCCACCTCGTGGCGGTATTCCTCCGCGGCCGAGATAACCGCCCGTTCCGCCCATCCGTTGACCTTCGACATCAGCTCCGCATCCTCCTGCAGTGTCTCACCGAAGCGGATGATGGCCCGCTCGATCGGCGGTGTGAGGTCGGAGTCCCGACCCGGCTCGGGGGGTAGTAGTGCCTTCTTGAGGTCCCCCCACAGCCGCCGCGAGAAGCTGTCCATCGCGGCGCTGCGCAGCAGCTCGTCCTTGAGGCTCTCGCCGCGGGCGATCAGCTCCGGTGAGGTCTTCAGCTTTTCGACGGTGACGTCGACCAGCTCGCTGAATCGCTGCCGGATTGGATGTTCGTGATCGAGCCGCACCTCGTGGATGGCGTTTTCGGTGCCGTTGAGGACTTTGCGATAGATTTTCTCGTCGATGGGGGCGGGTACCCACCATGGGATTTCACGCTCGATCCGCTCGCGCAGGTGGTCCTTGTTGTCCTCCAGCAGGCGCTCGAGCAGAGCCAGGGTGCCGTCGAGCAACTCCTGTCGGCGCGGCCCGCTGAGCAGCATCGCCAGGGCATCCGCCACCAGCGGCGTTGCCTCGGTGGCCGAGAGCCGGTTGCCCACCTGCTTCTCGATCAGCGCCTCTACCTCGCTGTCGGGAAGCGCCTGGATCATCACCCCCAGGGCGCTGGTGGCGTGACTGGCCACGCGGTGGGCGTTCTCCGGCTGCTGCAGCCACTCCGATAACTTCTCCCCGACGCGCATCGAGCGGACCCGGGCCTCGAGGACTTCCGTGGAGAGGAAGTTCCGCTCCACGAAGCGCCCCAGGCTGCCGCCAATGCGGTCCTTGCGGGTGGGTACGATCGCCGTATGCGGGATGCGAATGCCGAGCGGATAGCGGAACAGCGCCGTCACCGCGAACCAGTCGGCGATTGCGCCGACCATGGCGGCCTCGGCGGTCGCCCGGATGAAACCAACCCAGAGAAAGCGGTCCTCGAAGAAGCGGGAGACGAGGAAGACGAGTGCGGCGGCGCACAGGAGGCCTGTCGCGATCCGCCGCATCCGGTTGAGTTGAATCTGTTTCTGTGTTTCCTCCGGCAGCTGCATGCGTGATTCCGCCGTGTCAGAAGCTGAACGAGATCTCGGTCACGGCGGTCACGGCGTTGCCCGAGGGATCCCGAGCGGGCTCGAAGCGCCAGTCCATCGCGGTGCGACGCAACTGCGACTCGAACGAGCCCGCGTCCGTGGGCGTGGCCACATCCAAGGAGCGGACGCGGCCCTCACGATCCACGGTGAGCTGCAGCGTCACCGTCTTCCCCCGGAGAGAGGGGGGCGCGGGAGGAGGCAGGAAGACTGCCCGCGGAACCGGGGGCCGGATCCCGCCCGTCCCCCTACCGCCACCCGTGCCCGGTCCCACACCGGAGCCGATTCCGCCACCCGAACCACCGCCACTCCCCCCGCCAGAACCCGGACCTCGACCCGACCCCAGCCCTCCCAGGGCGGGCAGCCCCATGTCGTCTACTCGCAGGAGGCTCCGGCCTCGCTCACGTGGGAAGCGCCGGCGCTGGAGGCTGGACCGGTGCCACCGGAGCCTCCACATCGGCCGTCCGAATCCGCATTCCGTAGAAGGAGCGCCAGATGAAGTAGAGCCCCGCCACGAAGAACAGGGCAGCCAGCGTAGCGCTCAGGCCCCGCGTGAGCTCTACGGCCAACTCCACGGCCAGCAGGCCGAAGAGGGTGGTGAACTTGATGATGGGGTTCATCGCGACGGACGAGGTGTCCTTGAAGGGGTCACCCACGGTATCGCCCACCACGGTCGCCGCGTGTAGTTCGGTACCCTTCTCCTGCAGGTTCACCTCCACGAGCTTCTTTGCGTTGTCCCACGCTCCGCCGGCGTTCGCCATGAAGATCGCCTGGTACAGGCCGAACACCGCGATCGATATCAGATACCCGACAAAGAAGAAGGGTTCCAGACAGGCGAACGCGAGCGTGGTGAAGAAGACCGCCAGGAAGATGTTGAACATCCCCTTCTGCGCATAGGTCGTACAGATCCCCACGACCCGCTTCGAATCCTCCAGGGAGGCGCGGTCTGTGGCGGTCAGATCGATGGTGCGCCGGATGAACTCCACCGCTCGGTAGGCGCCTGTGCTCACCGCCTGGGTGGACGCGCCGGTGAACCAGTAGATCACCGCGCCGCCGCAGATCAGACCTAGCAGGAAGGGGGGATACAGCACCGACAGCCTCTCCAGGTTCTCGGTCAGGCCACCGGTGAGGAGGACAATGATCGAAAAGATCATCGTGGTGGCGCCGACCACCGCAGTCCCGATCAGGACCGGCTTCGCCGTCGCCTTGAAGGTGTTCCCCGCCCCGTCGTTCTCCTCCAGGAAATGCTTCGCACGGGCAAAGTCGGGCCGGAAGCCGTGCTCACGCTGGAGCTCCTCTTCGACTCCCGGGAGCGCCTCGATCATCGAGAGCTCGTAGATGGACTGCGCATTGTCGGTGACCGGGCCGTACGAGTCCACCGCGATCGTAACCGGCCCCATTCCCAGGAAGCCGAAGGCGACCAGCCCGAAGGCGAACACCGGCGCGGCCACCATCAGCTCCGCGAGCCCCACGGTGCTCACCAGGTACGCGATGGTCATCAGCGCGGCGATGGTGATGCCGAGCCAGAATGCGCTGAAGTTTCCAGCCGTCATCCCGGAAAGGATGTTCAGCGAAGCTCCCCCTTCGCGGGAGGCGGTCACGATCTCCCGCACGTGAGCCGCGCTCGTCGAGGTGAAGATCTTCACGACCTCGGGAATGACTGCCCCGGCAAGGGTACCGCAGCTGATGATGGTCGCCAGCTTCCACCAGATCGAGCCGTCTCCCATCTCGGGAATCAGCAGATAGGAGACTACGTACGTGCTCAGGATGGAGATCAGCGAGGTGAGCCAGACGAGGCTGGTGAGCGGTGCCTCGAAATCCATCGTGTCGGCGGTGCCGTACCGGGCGCGAGCCATCGCTCCGTTGACCGCGTAGGAGAGCACGCTGGTCACGACCATCATCACGCGGAGCGCGAAGATCCACACCAGCAGCTGCACCTGGACGGCGGGATCCGGCACCGCCAGCAGGATGAAGGTGATGAGGGCGACGCCGGTAACGCCGTAGGTCTCGAATCCATCGGCGCTCGGGCCCACCGAGTCGCCGGCGTTGTCGCCGGTGCAGTCTGCGATCACCCCCGGGTTGCGGGCATCGTCCTCCTTGATGTTGAAGACGATCTTCATCAGGTCGCTGCCGATGTCAGCGATCTTGGTGAAGATCCCGCCCGCGATGCGCAGGGCCGCGGCACCAAGCGATTCTCCGATCGCGAACCCGATGAAGCACGGTCCCGCGTAGTCCGCCGGAACGAAGAGCAGGATCGCGAGCATGATCAGCAGCTCCACGCTGATCAGCATGGTACCAATGCTCATTCCCGCCTGAAGGGGGATCGCGTAGGTCGGGAACGGTCGGCCGCGAAGGCTGGCGAAGGCGCTGCGGGAGTTCGCGAAGGTGTTCACGCGGATCCCGAACCAGGCCACCCCCGCGCTCCCGGCGATGCCGATCAGGCTGAAGAGCAGGATCACCAGCACCCGGGAGAGCGGGAAATCCCGCAGCACCCCGAAGTAGACCACCATGATGGCGCCGATGAAGAGCTCCAGCAGGAGGATGAAGCGGGCCTGCGTGTAGAGGTAGGTCTTGCAGGTCGCGTAGATGAGCTCCGAGACCTCCTTCATCGAGCGATGGACGGGCAGCCGCGATAGTCGCGCGTAGATGTAGAGGCCGAAGAGCAGTCCGCCCACGCAGACCAGGATGCCGGCCATGAGCAGCTGTCGGCCGGTCAGGCCGAGGAAGCTCTGGCTTGCGAGATCGGGGAGGACGAGGGAGGCCTCTCCCCCTGGGGAGGGGGATGCCTGGAGGATGAGCGCGGCCGCGAGCGTCGATAGCGCCATAGGTGACCCGCCTGGTGAGAGGATTGGCACGGTCCACCCTGGACCGTGCCTGGTGGATTTATCCGATGCGCATCTCTAGTCGCCAGAGGATGCTGCCGGGGCCGCCTGCCCGACCGGGGAACGCTGCATCAGACTGTGGTGGCGGCTGTAGGTGAAGTAGACTTGCGGACGAAGAGGCTCAAGAGCCACCTCAATTCGGGTCGAGAGGACCTTCTAACCGCTCAGCCCCCGCGATCGGGACTCGGCGGAACCGCTGCCAGACATAGAACACCGGAACTCCCAGCAGGATCAAGCCGAAGCCGGCCAGCGTGGACCGCGGCTGCTCCACCACTGCGTTGAGCAGCATGGCCAGCGAAGCGACCAGGAAGATCAGCGGCACCCAGGGATAGCCCACCACCCGGTACGGACGCGGCAGGTCGGGTCGGCTGCGCCGCAGGAGGAACACCGCCCCGACCGCCAGGGCGTAGAAGGGCCAGATGCCGAGGATGAAGGCATCGGCGAGCTGCTCGAAGGTGCGTACTGAGACATAGCCGATCCCCAGCGCGGCCGCGAGGGCGATGGCGGCCCAGGGGGTTCGATAGGTCCGATGAACCCGGGCGATCGGACGGAAGAACAGCCCGTCGTCCGCCATGGCGAAGAAGATCCGGGGCCCGGTCATGGTAGCCCCGTTGAGGGCCCCGAACGCGGACAGCATCACCATCGCCGCGACCACGGCCGCACCGGCTTCCCCGAAAATCCGCCGTGCGGCGTCCGCCGCAACCAGAGGTCGCCCCGACATGTCATCTACCGAGAGCACGAACAGGTAGGCGGCGTTCACCACAAGGTAGATGACGATGATCGCCAGCGTTCCACCGAGGAGGGCTCGTGGCAGCGTCCGCGACGGATCCCGCACTTCTCCACCCATGAAGGTGAGGTCGGCCCACCCGTCGTAGGCCCACAGCACGGCGATCAGCGCCACCCCGAAGCCGCCCCACGTGCGTGGGCTGAGCTCGGTGGGGCCGCTAAACGCGCCGAGCGAGGGATCTCCCAGCAGGAACGCAAGGCCCGCGAGCCCCACCAGTGCCCCCACCTTCGCCACGGTGGAGAGGTTCTGCACCATCGAGCCCCAGTCCACCGAGCGGATGTTGGCGGTCGCCAGCGCCAGGATCGCCGCCGCGGCCACGATTCGCACCCCGGTCCCGCTCATGGGCACGAACTCCTCGACGTACTCCGCGAAGAGCATGGCGATCGCCCCGAGGGCGGAGGGACGGATCACCACCAACTCGGTCCAGCCGAAAAGGAAGGCCGGCAGCGGCCCGTACGCTTCCCGCAGGAAGACGTAGATGCCCCCGGAGCGCGGGAACATCACCGCCAGCTCCGCGATGGTCAACGCCCCGACCAGAGCGACCAGGCCCCCGATCACCCAGAGCAGCGCGATCGCCCCCACCGTGCCCACGTCCTCCGCCACCACGCTCGGAACCCGGAAGATCCCGCTCCCGATGGTGGATCCCACCAGTACGGCCGCCGCGCTCCAGACGCCCAGGCGCCGCGGAAGGCGATCCTCCTGCATCAGTGCCCCGGTCCCACCCCTATATCCGCCGGAGCGGGTTCTTCACCCCGCCCCAGACGGCTGCGGCGGTAGCCGTAGAACACGTAGATGACCAGTCCCGCCAGCAGCCAGACGATGAAGCGCTCCCAGGTGATGCGCGGGAGCTGAACCATCAGGAAGCCGCACGAGACGATGGCTGCGGGGGCCACCAGCCACACAGCCGGAGTGCGGAACGGCCGATGTCGGTCCGGCTCACGGATGCGCAGCACCATCACTCCGAGCGCCACCAGCACGAAGGCGAAGAGCGTCCCGATGTTGGTCAGCTCGATCACCTCGTTGATGTTGGCGAAGGCGGCAAAGAACGCCACGAACACCCCCGTGAGCACCGTGGTCACCATCGGCGTGCGGAAGCGGGGATGCACCCTCGCCGCCCAGGGCGGGAGCAGCCCGTCGCGGGCCATCGAGTAGAAGATGCGCGGCTGTCCGAGCTGGAACACGAGAAGCACCGAGGCCATCGCCACTACCGCACCGAAGGAGATCACCCCGGCGGCCCAGTGGTACCCGCGCTCGGTGAACGCCTGCGCCAGCGGATCGGCGGTGCCGTGCTGCGTCCACGGCACCAGGCCGGTCATCACGAGGGTGACCACGACGTAGATCGCGGAGGTGATCCCGAGCGACCACATCATCGCGCGCGGCATATCGCGCTGCGGGTTAGTCGCCTCCTCGGCGGCCGTGGAGACCGCGTCGAAGCCGATGTAGGCGAAGAAGATCAGCGCGGCACCGGCGGTGATTCCCTGCCAACCGTTGGGTGCGAAGGGCACCCAGTTCTCCGGCCTTACCCAGAAAGCCCCGATGGCCACGAAGAACACCAGGATGCCCAGCTTGAGCGCCACCATCGCCGTGTTCGCCCAGGCGCTCTCGCGAATTCCGACCACGAGGACCCAGGTGATCAGGGCCACGATGAGGACCGCGGGGAGGTTGAAGATGATGGGGATGCCCAGCAGCTCCGGGGCGTTGGTCCACGCGCTCGCCGCCTCCAGGGTAGAGGCCGCAGTGATGGATGGATCGGCCTGCACCGCCTGATAGGCCTGGAAGGCGGTGCGGGGATCGGTGGCGAGCCATTCGGGGAAGCCGAGGCCGAAGCCCCGCAGCAGGGTCTGAAAATAGGCGGCCCAGGACACGGCGACCGCGATGTTCCCCACCGCGTACTCGATGATCAGGTCCCAGCCGATGATCCACGCCACCAGCTCGCCCAGCGTGGCGTAGGCGTAGGTGTACGCGCTGCCGGCCTGCGGGATCAGTGAGGCGAACTCAGCGTAGCAGAGAGCCGCGAAGCCGCAGGCGATGGCGACCAGAAGGTAGGAGACCACCAGCGCCGGTCCGGCCCCGGGGTGGTGCGGCCCACCCGCTACCGCGGTCCCTGCTCCGGAGAAGATACCGGCGCCGACGATCGCGCCCACACCCAGCGCGGTGAGCTGCCAGACCCCCAGGCTACGCCGCAGGTCGGAGGGCACGACGCCGCTCGCCTCGACCTCCGCAGTGATCTGCTTGCGCCGGAAGAGTCGCGCGAAAACCGACTGCGCTACCATCAGGCCTGCCCCGCGCTCGCCCGGGCCTTCATTCGGCGCTGGTTGACATACTCGATGATGGGCGGTACGACCGAGACCACGATGATCGCGATCACCACCAGCCCGAAGTTTTCCTGGACCACGGGGATGTTTCCGAAGAAGAAGCCACCGAAGAGGAAGAGCGTGATCCAGAGGAGTGCACCGGCCACGTTGAAGAACACGAACCGGGAGTACTCCATTCCGCCCGCGCCGGCCACGAAAGGAGCGTACGTGCGCACGATCGGGATGAAGCGGGCGATCACGATCGTCTTGCCACCATAACGCCTGAAGAAGTGCTGCGTCCGCTCGAGGTGCTCCTGCTTCAGAAAGCGGAAGCGCCCGTCGAAGGCGTGCACGCCGACCTTCGAACCGATCCAGTAATTGAGCTGGTCGCCGCTGATGGCGGCCCCGAGGAGCAGCAGGTAGAGCGGTGCGATGGCGAGAGCCCCCTGCGCGGTGATTGCGCCCGCCGCGAAGATGAGCGAGTCACCCGGCAAAAAAGGGGTGACCACCAACCCCGTCTCGCAGAAGATGATCAGGAAGAGGATGGCGTAGGTCCACCCCCCGTACTGGCTCACGATGGTTGTGAGATGTTCGTCGACGTGCAGGACGAAGTCGATGAGGGTCTGCAGGAATTCCACGGGTCTTCGGCCTCGTTTCCCGCAGGTGCGGGGTTGGGGTCGAGCCCCGCAGGCGCGGGGCGAGTTGCCGCTGAGTATACTCGCGGACCACTGGGAAACGCCAGCCATTGCATCAGATAGGCGCTTCTACCATCAACACGACGAGGCCGCCGGCGGCAATGCGGGCGGCCTCGTCGCGGAACCGATCCGTCGGGTTGAAGCGACCGTCTATTCCTGCGCGAGTCGGGCCTGGGCCTCGATCACTTGCGCCACTTCGGCCAGCTCGAAGGGTTTGAGCAACACCGGGATGCCCGCACGTTCGATCTCTTCGGGGACCCTGGAGCCGTGCGGCTCGCCGGTCATCAGGATGATTCTCTCCTCCAGCCGCCCGCCGCGGTCACGCAGACAGCGGATCAGCTGCTCGCCGTCGAAGCCCGGCATCCGTAGATCGGCAATCACGATGTCGTAGCTGTCCTCGAACGCGCACCCGTTCATCAGTCGTAGAGCGGCCGCGCCGTCCGTCGCCTGATCGACGCGGTGCCCGCGACGCTCGAGGTAGCGTGCCAGCGAGAAGCGAATCGGCGCCTCGTCGTCGACTACGAGCACACGAAGGCCGTGGCTGGCCACAGGCTCGTCGGCCGCCAGCACACCCGCGACGTCCTCCTCCTGGATGGGGAGCTCGATCGTCACGATGGATCCCAGACCCACCCTTCCGCTCGCTTCCATTCGGCCCCCGTGGTGGGCCACGATGCTCTCGATCAGACCGAGGCTGAGGTTGAAGGTGTCACCCGCGGCCTGAGGGACGTCGAAATCGCCGACAGATCCGAAATGCTCCGGAACTATCCCTCTGCCGGAATCCCGTACGGAGAAGCGGACCGCGGTTGCGCTGGCGGAGGTGGTCAGGATGATCTCGCGGCGGCCCTCCCACCCCTCTAGCGATTTCACTGCGTGGGTGAGCAGGTGCGACGCAACGTGCTCCAGGTGCGACCGGACGGCGTGCACCGGCGGGAGTTGCCGCGCGAGCTCCTCGCGCAGGGCGATGCGCTCGACTCGCAGCTCCTGCCTGCGGCCATCCAGAACCTGCCGTACCACCTCGTTGAGGTTCACCAGCTCCTTGGCCATCGCGGCCTCGGAGCTCTGCCGCGCGACCATTCGCAGGTCTCCGACGATCCGTGCAGCGCGATGCGCCTCGCGCTGCACGATCTCGAGCGCCTCGCGATCCTCGTCCGAACGGGGATCCAGGAGCAGGAGCTCCGCGAAGCTCTTGATGGAGGTGAGCGGGTTGTTCAGCTCGTGGCAGAGGCTGCGCAGGAGAGGAGCGATCGACGCGAGGCGATCGCCTCCACGGCTCGGGGTTGCCTCGGCAGCGTCCTGCGTCGGGGCCGACCCCGCCGTCTGAAGCTGACAATGGAGCCGGTCGACCTCACGCGAGAACACCAGGGCAAGGTCTCGCATAAGGGCGCGCTCTTCCTCATCCCACGGTCCTTCCTCCCGTAGCGCCGCAAAACGACCTCCGGATGCACCGGGGAGAGGAAGACAGGCGAAGGCGAGCGGGCCGGCCTCGCGGACCGCCGGAAGGAGCGAAGACGCAGTCAGCTTCTGGACCGAATCCAGCCATCGCTCCTCCTCGTCGGGCGAGTGCTCGAGCAACAGTTGGGCGAGCCGCTCGATCGGGACCCGTCGTCCCTCCACACCCCGGGGCCAAACCTGGGGGCGGGCCGCTCCCGGTTCTTCCAGAACGATAATCCCGGGGAACAGGCGCTCGGCCAGGCGTACCTGAAGCGAATACGGCTCTGCATCGGAGTGAGCGCGCGACTCCGCGTGATGTCCGTCCCGCGCGAGGTGGCGCGCGCGACGCGGGGCGATCGAGTACTGTTCGAGCGCGGACACGTCCGATGGTTCCGGGAAGTAGGCTTACGGTGAATGCGACAGACCCGTGGGGTCAGTATCGGCACACTGAGCGGGTTCCGTTAGCAATGAGGAGTGGGAGGGCGCCCCAAAGGTCTGGAGGGACAGTCGGAGGGACTTGGATCTGGCTGTCGGTGTAGCTCCGCGAGTCACGCTGTCCCGGGAGGGCACAGCGACAGGCGACCGCGCCAGGCGTGCGTAACGGATGGCGGAGTTCGGCTACATCTACTGAAGAGTACCGAAGAGGGCGCTATCAGGCCGCGCGGAAAGTGATCGGGACGTGCACGAGGATTCGCACCGGTCGCCCGGCCATCATGGCCGGTCGGAAACGAAGCACGCGAGACAGCCTCAGCGCCAGCCGGTCGAGTGACCGGACGCCGCTGGATTTCAGGATCTCGGCCTTTTCAACCATGCCGGACTCGTCGATCCAGAAAGCGACCTGCACCACGCCCGTCGCGCCGCTGTACTCGAAGATTCGCTGGTACTGGGTTTCCAGGAAACGCTTGAGCTCTTCGCGATTGCGGATCTCCGGGCGCACGATGTAGGGCGCAAAGGCCTTGTAGTCGAGCCACTCGTCCTGCTCGGTGCGGATAGGGGGGGTGACTTCGACTTCGAGGTCCTCGAAGGTGGAGAAATCCGGCACTTCGATCGGCGCGTCCAACTTGATGTCGAGGTCCCGCAGATCGACGGTCGGCAGCGCCGGCACCGGGATGTTGGGAACCGACGCAATGCCACCGCCATCCACCAGCGCGCCGATGCGGATGAGCTGCAGAAGCTCGCCAGAGGAGGGGCCAGTCGGAGGTGCCTGGAACTCCACCCGCATTTCGGGACCGGCGAGCAGAGCCGCCCCGTGCACCCCGGCGCCGAGGACGGTGGCTACCCAGACAAGCGAGCCCCAGCGGCCCTTGAGGCGGTCGTTCGCCGTGGCCCGCGCGCGGACCATCGTTCCCCGGTGAGTCGGTTTCCCTGCCATGGCCGAGAGCCTCGTCTGCCATCGAAGGGCGGGGAGCACCCGGCAATGGCTGGATGGGGTCACGATCGGCCGCGCACCTCGTTTGCGCCCCCAATGCGCGGCGCGACAAGGCTTTACGGAGGCGGGGCTGTAGCAGGGGATGTGCCCCATGGAGGAGCGACCCCCCGTGTGTGTCGAACAGTTGGACGCATGCGTGCGTGACTGCGCGAAACGAAACTCTGTCCCACCTCGCCGGTACAATCGCAGAGGAGTCACAGCCAACGCGGGAGCAATCGCATGATTCTGCCGAATGTGAGAGCGACCTTCGGGCGGCGGGAAGCTGAGATCCTGCTGTCTCTGGCCGGTCCGGACGGCGAGCGACGGCTGAACGAGGAGGGGATCGACTCCCTGCTCGATGATCCGGCGCTCGTACGTGCGCTGCTCCGTCGGCAGGGGATCGACACGACCTCCGCTCCGCTCGTCTTCTACCTGCTGGTGCGGCACGCCCTGCTCGAGCGGGAGATCCACGATCGCCGGCTGGCGGATTACACCGCGGCGGTGCTGCTGGAATTCGGCCGGGTAGGCCGCGGCATTCACAAGGATGACGATGAGGCGATGCCGATGAGCCTCTACCTCGTGGACATTCTGGCGGAGATCGAGCGAGCGCGGGGCGAGCGCGAGTTCAAGCTGCGCACGCACCTGGGGAACCTCGCCCTGTGGCTGGCCGGAATCTTCCCGGATTACATCACCCATCGGGTGCAGCGCCGTGGCGCCCCGCCGCTCAGCTACTACGACGAGCTTGGAGCGGCCAGCTTCCGTAGCGCCGCGGGGATGGATCTCGCTCTGCGCTACGGCGTCGGCGACGTGCTGGTGCGCGCGGCGGACGAGTTCACCCGCATCCGTTCGGCGCTCAACGGCCTCTCCGACGCCCTCTTCTTCCCCACCCCGAAAGACGCCGTCGAGCGGGTCCTGCGCGAGGTGGCGGATCGCTTTCATCGCAACCTGGAAGGCTGAGAACGACGGGTTCTCCGCCACTCACCGGAGCCTCCACAGTGACAACCGACAGGCAGGGCCCCGGCGATTCGCTGGACCCGCACCTTGCCCGCAGACTGCTCGAGCAGGCGCGGGCCGCGCGGGCCCATGCGTATGCCCCTTACAGCGACTTCCCGGTCGGCGCCGCCCTGCTTTCGAGAGACGGGCGCATCTTCACGGGGGTCAACGTCGAGAATGCCTCCTACGGCCTCTCCACCTGCGCCGAGCGCGCGGCCGTGGTAAGTGCCGTCGCGGCCGGGACGAGAGGCTTCACCGCCATCGCCGTGGTCGGCCCGGAGGACGGCAGGGCCTGCCCCCCTTGCGGCGCCTGCCGGCAGATCCTCCACGAGGCGGACCCCGAGATGCTGGTCATCACCGAGGGCACGTCAGGGCCGGTGATCACCCCGCTGCGGGCGTTGCTTCCCTCTGCGTTCGAGCGGTCGGACGTGCGGCGTCGATCGGTGCAGCCATGACTGGCGAGAGCAGCCACGCGCCGCGCATGCGCGCGATCATCGAGCGAAAGAAGGCGGGGCTCCGTCTGAGCGCGGACGAGCTGGCCACTATCTGCAATGGGGCCGTTGCCGGCTCCATCCCGGACTACCAGCTCGCTGCCTGGCTCATGGCGGTCTGGTTTCGCGGGCTGGACGCGACCGAGACGCTCGAGCTCACGCGGGCGATGGTAGCCACGGGACGCACGTTGGACTGGACCGGGATCGACCGGCCGGTGGTGGACAAGCACAGCACTGGCGGCGTCGGAGACAAGACCTCGCTGGTGCTGGTGCCCCTCGTGGCGGCCGCCGGCCTTGCCTTCGTGAAGATGTCGGGACGCGGCCTCGGTCTCACCGGCGGGACGATCGACAAGCTGGAGGCGATCCCGGGCTTCCGGGTGGAGCTGGCGCCGGATGAGCTGAGGCGTCAGGTCGAGCGCATCGGGTGCGCACTGGTCAGCCAGAGCCCCGACCTGGTTCCTGCCGACGGGGTGCTGTACGCGCTCCGCGACGTGACCGCGACCGTGGACTCCGTGCCCCTGATTGCCAGCAGCGTAATGTCCAAGAAGCTCGCGGCTGGCGCGGGCGCCATCGTCCTCGACGTGAAGTACGGAGCCGGGGCTTTCATGGGAACCATCGACGAGGCCCGGGAGCTGGCGCGGACGATGGTGCGGATCGGGACAGAGGCGGGGCGTCGGGTCCGGGCGGTGATCAGCCCGATGCACCGACCGTTGGGCCGCGCCGTCGGTAACGCCCTGGAGGTGGAGGAAGCCATCGAGACGCTGCGTGGGGAGGGACCCGCAGATCTGTGGGAGCTCGCGCTGCAGCTCGGGGCGCAGCTCATGACGATGTCCGGGGTGAGCGACCCGGAAGAGGCCGCGGTCAGGCTGCGCCGCATCCGGGATTCGGGCGAGGCGCTTCAGCGCTTGCGGGAGCTGGTCGAGGCGCAGGGAGGCGATCCCTCCGTCGTAGACGATCCGGATCTCCTTCCTTCGGCGCCCATCGTGACAATGGCGACCGCGCCGAGGGCGGGATGGGTCGCCGGTGTAGATGCGGGCGCCGTCGCAGAGGCGGTGCTGAGGCTGGGTGGTGGCAGGGAGGTAAAGGGAGCCGCAATCGATCCCGCGGTGGGAGTGGTGGTGCTGCGGAGCGTCGGCGAGCGAGTCGAGGCGGGAGAGCCGCTCGCGGAGGTGCACGCCCGCTCCGAGGCAGATGTTCACGCGGTCCTCTCGCGGCTGGCGAGTGCGTTCAGCCTCGTCGATCGGGAGGATGCGTGCCCGCCGGAGCCCGAGCTCGAGTGGATCGACGATTCCTGATCGCGCAGGAGAGGCTCAGCCCTGCGAGGCGGCGTTCTCCCGAATGCGAATCGTACGCGCCAGCTCGTCCCGCGCCTGCAGCAGCTTCAGGCGGATATCGTCCGGTAGGTCGCTGGTCTCGGCCAGGAATCGATCGACCAGGGCGAGCGCTTGCGGGCCGGTCCGGGAGGCGACGAAGCTGTCGACCCACTGTGGGAGGAAGAAGATCCGCCGGTTTTCCCGAATCCAGGTGAGCTTCGAAAGGGCCTCTTCCAGGAACGATAGGGTGAGGCCCTCCTGCTCCGGGTGGTTGAAGGCCGACAGGCTGGCCGTCGCCCATTCCTCGTTCAGGCTCGCATCCTCCAGGTAGCGACGGAAGTACTCCGCCTTCGCGTCGCGGTCCGGGCGGGCAGCACCGGCGATGAAAGCCTGTCTCGCCCCCTCCTGCGTTGCATCGCGCCGCGCCTCCGCCCGGAGGATCGAATCGGCGCTCTCGTGCCCCATCGCTACCAGCGTGCGAACCGCGGCCCACCGACTGGGCTGGGCCAGCGGCGCGCCATCGAATAGCCGTCGCTCCGCAAGCAGGTCCTCCAGCACCCGCAGCGCCCCCTCGCCGCGCGCCCCCGCCAGCAGCGCATCTAGCCGGCCCTTTCTCAGGTCATAGCTGTCGCCGGCCGCATCCATGCCTTGCACCAGCAGCTCCTCGAATTCGCGTCGCCACGGATCGGTACTCTCGTCGAGGTAGCGGTCCAGCGCGACCCTGGTTCGGCTCAGCAGGAACTCGGCGATCTGTTCGTCCTCTTCGGCGAGGAGCTCGCGCAGCACCGCGGCGACGAAGCGGTCCGGTGCGACCCGGCCCGCGCGCACACCCTCCCACAGCGATCCCCAGACTAGCGTGCGCAGGAGATCGTCCTCCAGGGAGCCCACGTTCTCGATCAGGTGCTCCGTGCTGCGCTCGTCGAGGAGGAAGATGCCGTAGCCGAAGTCGCCGTCGTTGGCGAACACGTAGTCCGGTGCGGGCAGCCCCACGGCCTCGCCCACGAGGGTTGTGTCTCCAGTGAGCTCAATGGGAAGGAGCCTGTCCTGTCCGTTCGCGTAGCCGAGTCGTACCCGGACCCGCCCCGGCCACGAGGTCGCGTCGCTGTCCGGCAGCGGGCCGGCTGGCCGCTGCACCAGGCTTAGCGCCGACACCACTCCATCGCGGATCTCCAGCTCGGCTTCCACCTCGGGCACACCACGCGACAGGATGTATCGTTCGCCGAATTCCGTAAGGGATCGGCCGGACGCATGCTCCATCTCCTCCAGCAGATCCCGCCAGGTGAAGGAGTCGAACTCAAACCGCCGCAGCAGCCTCTGCACACCGGCGCGGAAGGCTTCCTCACCGACGAGAAAGTTCAACTGCTTCAGGATGGAGGGCGCCTTGTTGTAGACGATCGGTCCGTAGTTGCTCTTCGCCAGATCGAGGTTGGACAGCGCCTGCCAGACGGGGGTGGTCCCACTCGTCGCGTCCACACGATACGCCGGCGGCTTGTTCTGGAGGTAGAACGTCTTCCAGGCACCCGTGCCGGGGTTGAGGGCGTCCTGCATCCGCGCGGCCATGTAGGTGGCGAACCCCTCCTTGAGCCAGAGATCGTCGAACCACTGCATCGTGGCCAGGTCGCCGAACCACTGGTGTGCGATCTCGTGGTAGATGGTCGCGTCACGAGCGAGTCGCTCCGGCAGCGTAGGGGGCTCGCGGAAGATGAAGCGTGATTCGTTGTAGAAGATGGCCCCCGGGTGCTCCATCCCGCCGAAAGGAAACGCCGGCGCGAGGAGCAGATCGAGCTTCTCGAAGGGATACGGATGGTCGAAGTATTCCTCCAACCATTGCAGCGCCCTGCGGTTGCGGGCGAGGAGAGTGTCCGCGTCGACCTCGGCGGCGCGGGAGCGGCGGGCGTACAGCGTCATCGGCACCGCGCCGGCGCTGTCGGTCCAGGTCGCCCACGGGCCTACCGCGAACGCGGCCAGGTAAGTACTGATCGGAAGGGTGGGACGGAACCGGACCCAGCGGGCGTCGGCGAGGCTGACGCTGTCTTCGAGCGGGGCGTTGGAAACGGCAATGGTACCTTCGGGCATCGTCAGCTCGAGCTGGACCATCGCCTTGAGATCGGGCTGATCGAACGACGGGAACAGCTGGCTCGCGTCGGAGGGAACGAGCAGGGTGTAATGATAGGTGTCTCCACCTGAAGCCGAAGAGGCGGAATCGGCGGCTTCGACGAACCTGACGACGCTCGCCCCGGCGGCCGCCACGGGCGACATGAAGCGTATGTCGACCATGTTCGGCCCATCTAAAAGGTGTTCCTCGGGGACGATGATGTGCCCGTTGACCCACGCCGCGTTCTTCACCTCTGTCTGGTTGGCGAAGAGATCGGTCACGGAGAGGCCGCGGAAATCCAGCACAAGGTGCCCTGCCCCGGGTGCGCGCTCGAAGAAGATGGTGACGTCGCCGCGCACCCAGGTGCTGTCGGTGAGATCGAGGGCGAGATGGTAGGCGACGTTGCTGATCGTCTGCGAACGAAGGCGGGCCAGGTCCTGAGGCACGCCGGGGCGGACCAGCGGTCCGACCTGCACCGGCTCAACAACCTGAGGTCGGGGAGGGGCGCATGCGGTGAAGGTCAGCACGATGAGCGCGACACGACCGACTACGGCCGATCTCCACATCGATCAGTCTGTTCTGGCGGGGTTGGGTGATCGATCCGGCGAAGCCATCCCGGTGCCGGGTCGCAAAGACCCTGTCGGGCAGAGCTCGAAGGCAAGGGGGGCGGTATTCACCGGCAGACGAGCACCGGGTCGAAGCGAACGTAGAAGCGGCTTGCGACGGAGGCAAGCGGTCGACTGTCTCGGCGAACCCGTCCGACCCATAGCTCACCTTGCCTCGCGCTGGAGTGGTATCTAGCTTTGCTCAGTAGTCTCCCTCATCCATCTCCCGCCTTTCCTCGATCCGCCCGGCGCTATGAAAGCTCTGCTGGTCGAGACGGACGGCTCCAACTCTGTCCTCCTTGGCGAGCTCCTGGGCAGTTCCGGGTGGGAGATCCATGCCGTTTCCGCTGCCCACGCAACTGCCCGTTTCCGCGAGTGCCCCTGCGGCCTGGTGATCCTCGCAGGTCCTATCGAGGCCTGCGCGGGACTGGCGCCGTGTCTCCGTGCACTCCCGGGTGGGGAGGAAGCGTGGATCGTGGCCCTGCACGACGGCGGCGACGGCTTCGAGGCGCTGCTGGAAGCGGGAATCGACGATATTCTCGATCCGCAGGGCTCACCCCGACTCCTGGCTGCCCAGATCGCCCTGGTCGAGCAGCGAGTCAAGCGACACTCGGCTTCGAACCGCGACGATCTGATCCGCGTTTTCGAGCGGGCTCTGCGGGAGAGCGAAGTCCGGTACCGTGCGCTCTTCGACCAGTCGCCGGTGGGCGTCTTTCTCTGCGATCGTTCGCTCCGCATTACCGACATCAACGAGCGGCTGCGACAGATCACCGGTCTGCCGCGCGGCACCATGGTGGGGATGAGCCTGCGGGACGAGGAGTATCCTCCCGTCCCCGGACTGCAGGACGCCGTCGTGGGTGAAACAGCCTTCTACGACGGCCCGTACCTGCATCCCGATGGATCGCAGCTGTGGGTCACGGTGCGATACGCTCCGCTGCGCGATCCCGATGGTGTAGTAGTCGGAGGAATGGGCGTCGTCGAGGACGTCTCCGAGCAGCACAGGGCGGAGCAGCGCCTGCACCTGCAAACCGCGGAGCTGGAGCGGGTGAACGAGATCCTGCGCGAGCGAACGCTGGCGCTGGAAGACGCGATGCAGGCGCGAACGCGGCTGTACACGTCGATGAATCACGAGCTCCGCACGCCCATCAGTGCCATCATGCTCTATCAGGAGCTGTTGATGAGCGGCGCGCTCGGCAGCCTGACGTCGGAGCAGCACCAGGCAATCGAGAGGTCGCACAACGCCACTCGCCACCTGCTCGAGCTCGTCTGCGACATCCTCGACCTCTCGAAGCTGGAAGCGGGACGCCTGGTGCTGAATCCATGCGAGACCCGGCTGGACGAGTTGCTGAACGATCTGATGGGAACCATGCTGCCAGTCACCGAGCGGTACGGGTCCAGGCTCGTCCTGGAGGTGGAACCGGACCTGCCGGCGGTGCGTACCGATGCGCAGCGAGTGCGACAGATCCTGCTCAATCTCATCTCCAACGCCGCGAAGTTCGGTGGCGGTCGGCCGATCGCGGTACGCTGCAGCTCAGGGGAGGACAACACGGTCGTCATCGAGGTGATCGACGAGGGAATCGGCATCGCCAAAGAGGACATCGAGCGAATCTTCGACGACTTCGTGCAGGTGGGCAGCCCGCCGGAGACGGGGACGGGGCTGGGCCTCTCCATCTCACGCCGTCTAGCCACCCTGCTGCAGGGGACGCTGGGGGTGGACTCCACCCCCGGAGTGGGGAGCACCTTCCGCCTCACGCTCCCCGTGACCTTCGGCGCCACCGGCCCCGTCGTGCTCGATGTCGCGAACTGAGATGGCGGAGTCTTCCTCTCTCCCTCCGACACCGGCGGCGCTCCGAATTCGCCGCGAGTACACCATCGCCCGCCTCTGCGAGCACTTCGCGCGGGATCACCTGGAGGCCGAGGAGCTGGAAGACCTGATCGACCGGGCGCACAAGGCGGAGACGCTTGCCGCGCTGGACAACCTGCTCGTCGGGCTGCCGGAGCTCACCCCCACCCCACCGGTTCACGCCGCGAAGACCTCGCTGGCGACTCGCGATGCCAACCAGGTGGTGGTCGCGATCATGGGGGGCGCGGAACGGAAAGGTTCGTGGGCACCGCCCGAGAACCTTTACGTGGTGGCGGTGATGGGCGGCACTCTGCTCGACTTCCGTGAAGCGCAGCTCGGTCCGGGAGTTACGACCGTCAACGTGCTCGCTCTCATGGGCGGGGTGGAGATCATCGTGCCCCCCGGGCTGCGGGTGGAGAGCCACGGAATCGGGATCATGGGAGGGTTCGGCCACGCCACGCAGCGCGCCGAGGCAGCGGAGGACGGCCCGGTGCTACGCATCACCGGCGCGGCGATCATGGGCGGAGTCGAGATCAAGGAGAGGCCGACTCGACGGGAGCTTCCGCGCAACGGGCAACCTCGCTGAGGCGAGGCCGGCCTTCCCGCTAGCCCCGATTTGCAACACTGTTGCTGGAGCGTCGTTGCTGGAGCCCGGGGAGGCACCCGCCGTCCCGGGCGCGTATGTTTCGCGCGTACGAAGCTGGGCGGCGCCTGTTCCGGAGTGTGCACGCGTGTGCATATGGCGCACGTCCGCACGATCCTGTACCTTTGGGCGTTTGAATGCCCGACGATGCGGGGGGAGGTGCGCCAGCCTCTTCCCGCATTGCTTCTGATGCCCCGGCATCCCCCGAAAGTGAGCCCGACTCACCCACCGCTCCAGCCCGCCGGACGGAGCGGCTGACGGGTTGCGTACGGCCGCCATACAGGCGGCATCTGATGAGGAGGAACCATGGTGAAGATCGCGGTGCCGAAGGAGACGCTGCCCGGAGAGACCCGAGTCGCTCTCGTGCCGGAGAGCGTCGCCAGGCTGGCCAAGGCCGGCGTCGAGGTCGCGGTGCAGAGCAACGCCGGCCAGGCTGCGAGCATGCCCGACGAAGCCTATGAAAAGGCCGGGGCAACAGTCGTGAGCGATCTGGCATCGCTCTACTCCGGCGCCACCGTGATCGCCAAGGTACAGCGTCCGAGCCGCGAGGAGATCGGCCAGATTCCTTCGGGTAGCACGCTGATCTCGCTGCTTCAGCCCGGCTTCGACGATTCCCTCTTCGAGCAGCTCGACCGTGCCGGGATCACGGCCCTCGCCCTGGAGAAGGTACCGCGAATTACCCGCGCTCAGTCGATGGACGTCCTCTCGTCGCAGGCGACCGTTGCGGGTTACAAGGCCGCGCTGATCGGCGCGATGCACCTGGACAAGTTTCTCCCCATGCTGACGACCGCGGCGGGGAGCATCCCTCCGGCCAAGGCATTCATCATCGGCGCCGGCGTCGCGGGACTGCAGGCGATCGCCACGACCCGGCGGCTGGGCGCGATGGTATCCGCCTTCGACATCCGCCCCGCGGCTGCCGAGCAGGTGCAGAGCCTGGGCGCGACCTTCGTGGCGTCGGAGCTGGTGTCGGCGGAGGCGGAGACCGAGGGCGGCTATGCGAAGGAACAGTCGAGCACCGAGCAGGAGCGCACGCTGGCCGCCATCGGGGCGCACATCCCCGCCATGGACCTGGTCATCACCACCGCTCAGATCCCGGGGCGGCCGGCACCGCGACTGATCACCGCCGAAATGGTTCGCTCGATGCGCCCGGGATCGGTGATCGTCGACCTGGCTTCGGAGACCGGCGGCAACTGCGAGCTGACACGCGCCGGGGAGACGGTCGTGGAGAACGGGGTGAAGATCATCGGCCCCGTCAACCTCGCGGCCACGCTGCCGCTGCACGCCAGCCAGATGTTCAGCCGCAACGTGCTCACTCTGCTGCAGCACCTGATCCGCGAGGGATCTCTGACCATCGACCTGGAAGACGAGATCGTCGGGCCGATGTGCGTTGCGCGCGGAAGCCTCGAACTGGCTTCCACGGGACAGGGTGCTTCACCCGAGCAGAGTTGAGCCGGCGCTTCATCGATCGACCACTGGAGCTGAGATGACCGAGAGTCTGATAACGGGGATCGTGGTCTTCGCCCTGGCCACCTTCCTCGGATACGAGCTGATCCAACGGGTTCCTCCGACCCTCCACACCCCGCTGATGTCGGGTGCCAACGCGGTGAGCGGCATCACTATCGTGGGCGCCCTGGTGATCGCGGGTAGCGGGCACGGCTGGATCTCGAGCGCGCTAGGCTTCGTCGCGATCGTCTTCGCCATGATGAACGTGGTGGGCGGCTACGCCGTGACCGATCGGATGCTGCAGATGTTCCGCAAGGAGCGCTGACATGAACAATCCGGCATTGGTTACGCTGGCCTATCTGGTTGCAGCGTTCCTGTTCATCATCGGCCTGAAGCGGTTGCAGAGCCCGGCCACGGCTCGACGTGGTAATATGATCTCGGGCGCGGGGATGCTGATCGCGATCGTGGTGACTCTCTTCGATCGCGCCATCGTCTCCTACGGGACCATCATCGCGGGCCTGGTGGTGGGATCGCTGATCGGGCTGATCATGGCTCGTTCGGTCAAGATGACGGCGATGCCGCAGATGGTCGCCCTGCTGAACGGCTTCGGGGGCGGTGCGTCGCTCCTCGTGGGGTCAGCCGAGCTCCTGCGGGAGCAGCTTCTCGGCCAGCAACTCCCGTTCGCCACAGCGCTCACCATTCAGCTCGCAATCCTGATCGGAGCGGTCACGTTTACCGGGAGCATCATCGCCTTCGCGAAGTTGCAGGAACTGATGACGGGGCGGCCGATCGTGTTCGGCGGACAGAAGGTGGTGAATGCCCTCATCTTCGTGGCGATAGTCGCCTTGGCCGTCTACCAACTGGTTACTCCGGATACCGTGCTGGCGGCTTTCTACGCCGTGGTCGGTCTGTCGCTGCTGCTGGGGGTGCTGCTGGTGATCCCGATCGGTGGCGCCGACATGCCGGTGGTGATTTCGCTGCTGAACTCGTATTCGGGAATCGCCGCGGCGATGACCGGGTTCGTGATCGAGAACACCGTATTGATCATCTCCGGTGCGCTGGTCGGCTCGTCCGGCATTATCCTGAGCCAGATCATGTGCCGGGCGATGAACCGTTCGCTGACCAACGTGCTGTTCGGGGCGTTCGGTGCGGTACAGGCGGGCTCCAAGCGCAGTGCCGAGGGTCTCACGGTCCGCACCATCACCCCGGAGGATGCCGCAATCCAGCTCGCCTATGCGCAGCAGCTGGTGGTCATCCCCGGCTACGGGATGGCCGTTGCGCAGGCACAGCACCAGGTGCGGGAGCTGGCGGAGCTGGTGCAGAAGAGTGGCGGGGACGTGAAGTACGCGATCCACCCGGTGGCCGGGCGGATGCCGGGGCACATGAACGTGCTCCTCGCCGAAGCGAATGTGCCCTACGACCAGCTCATCACGGATGTGGACGAGGCCAACGCGGTGTTGGAGCGGGCGGACATCGTCCTGGTGATCGGCGCCAACGACATCGTGAATCCGGCGGCGCTGGAGGACCCGGGTTCGCCGATCTACGGCATGCCGATCATCCGCGCCGACCTTGCGCGCCACGTGATCGTGATGAAGCGAAGCATGGGAAGCGGTTTCGCCGGCATCGAGAACGACCTGTTCTACCGCGAGAACACCTCGATGCTGTTTGGCGATGCCAAGGCTTCCCTGACGGCGCTGATCAGCGAGATCAAGCAGGAGATTGGAGCGGCGGCGTGAAGCTCGGGGTCCGCGGCCGCTCGGCCGCGGGGTCGTCTCGGGTGTAGAGAACGAGATCCTGGAGCTGGCGCGCGGACAGATGGGGCTCGAGGCAGCGGAAACCCTCGCGGTCGATGCGTGCCCCACGTAGCTCCGTCCTCCACATCTCGACGCCGTCGAGGCGCGCTCCGACCAGGTCGGCGTCGGTCAGATCGGCCTCCCGCAGCCGGGCCCATCGGAGGTCCGCCAGCGCGAGGCTGGCGTGCGTGAGCTGGGCCGTCTCGAGATGGGCGTGGGTGAAGCGCGCGCCCAGTGCGGTCGCGTGGGAGAGGTCTGCGCCTTCCAGGCAGGCCCAGGCGAGGTTGGCGCCGCGCAGGTCTGCCCCGCGGAGATTCGCCCCGCGCAGGTTCACCCGCTCGAGGTCGGCGCTACGAAGCGAGGCTCCTTCCAGGTTGGCACCTTCAAGGTTCTCACCGCTCAATTCTATCGGGGCTTGTGCCCGAAGCCTCGCCTCGAGCTCCGAGTCGGAAATCGTCCGTGGCTTCGTGTTAGGCATGTCAGACTCCTGAGGGAACGTGCAACGACTGGTCCTCTTCGACATCGACGGCACGCTGCTGTCCGCGGCCGGCGCGGCAGGGCCACCCTTCCGCGCCGCGCTGGAGCAGGTGTTCGGGACGTCCGGACCAATCGATGGCTACTCCTTCGCCGGCCGAACGGACCCGCAAATTGCGCGCGAGCTGCTCGGCCTGGCGGGGCTCGACCGGGAGCGGATCGAGCACGACCTGGACCGGATCTGGGAGATCTACCTGGCCGGCCTGCGGGACACCCTCGCCCGGATTCCGGTGCGCGTGCTCCCGGGGGTGCCCCGCCTGCTCGATACGCTGGAGGCGGACCCCGCCGCGATCCTGGGCCTCCTGACGGGGAACATGCGGGAGGGAGCGCGGCTGAAGCTGGAAGCAGCGGAGTTGGGGTTCGACCGCTTCGTGGTCGGCGCCTTCGGCTCCGACCACGCCGACCGCCCCGAGCTCCCCGCCCTGGCCGTGCGGCGGGCCGAAGAACGGTTCGGCCACCGCTTCGACGGCAAGTCGGTGGTGATCATCGGCGATACACCCCGCGACATCGCCTGCGGCGCCCACCTCGGCGTCCGCACCATCGCCGTCGCCACCGGCTCATACTCCCGCGCCCAGCTCGCCGACTGCGGGCCGGACTACGTGTTCGACAACCTGGCGGACACGGAAGCGGTGTGCGAGGCCATCTTCAGCGAACTCTGACGCGGCGGTGGCGAATTACGAATTACGAATTACGAATTACCAAGAACTCTATCATTCCTCGACCACCTCATCCGATCCTCGACCTTGTCACCCGAACAAAGCGCCGGGTCGCAAGCTGGCATCCTCGCGTCGCGCGATCCTCCGCTGGCGCTCAGGATGACCGGGGTGCTCCGGGTGACAGTGTGTGTCTCCGAATGCTGTTAGTAATTCGTAATTCGTAATTGCTGCGGGCGCCCCCAATTCAAAATTCAAAACTCAGAATTGCCCCTAGAAGACAGTCACCCCCAGCAGCACCTGGTCCCGCTCGAGTCGGTCGTCCTGGTCCTCGTCGGCGGAGGTGCTCATGCGCCGCCACTGGGCGTCGAGGCCGATGAGCGGGGTGACCTGGAAGCGGACGCCGAGCTGGTAGCCGAGCTGTGACCGTCTCTTGTCCTGGATCTCCAGGTCGGGATCGGTCACGTTGTCCTGATCCAGAACACCGAGTCCCGCGTGCACACCCGCATAGGGCGAGATGGGCAGCATCGGCAGCCGGAGGAAGTAGTTCACCTCTCCGAGGACGGTGAACTCGCGCGAGTCGAAAGCCTCCTGGTCGCTCTTCGCCGTATAGCCGGAGATCCCCACTCCCAGCCCCACCGGTAGCACCAGCTCTGCCCCGAGGCCGAAAGCGTCGGCATCGGGGAGCTGCCGCGACTCACGCGCCTCCTCGGCGGCGGAGGAGTTGACGATGTAGTGCCCCTTGAGGGCGAAGCCGTTCTGTGCGCTCACCGGCGTGATCGCCGCGGAACCGAGCACGAGGACAACCGCTGACAGGATCGCACCACGCATCATCTCTATCCCCTGGTTCGTGTGCAACGCCCTCGCGGGTCCTCCGCCCGCGAAGGTCGTTGTCCGACCCCACCGCCCCGCGCATGGTTCCACCGGCGGTGTGCCGCGCCGCGCACAAGGGCCCGCGCGTGCGGCCGTCCCAACCCGCTGATGTGGCGGTCCCCTAATCACTTAGACTGATCCCGAAGAATCGCAAGGCGGTTCTCTCGCAAGGAGACGATTGGGCCTGGCCGGCCTCCTCCCGAAGCGCACCCCGTGCGCCTCGCGCGCCGGGTCGCAGGCGACAAGAGCGGCGATGCCGGCCTCGTCGTCGATGACAAGGATGTCGGAGGGGGGAGCTATCGCTCCGGGCTGTGAGTCGATCCCGGAGATGAAGCTAGTGGGGGCGGTTGAGGATGAGGATGAGGTAGCAGCGGTGCGGAGCGCAGGCCTCACGCCTCGCTTACCCGCAAGGGAACGCGCACGGTGAAGAAGCTTCCCTCTCCGAGTCGGCTCTGGACCCGGATCTGCCCTCCGAGAAGCTCAATCAACCGCTTCGAGATGGTCAGCCCCAGCCCCGTGCCTCCCGCGCGCCGCGTGGTCGGCTGGTCGACCTGCCAGAAAGGCTCGAAGATCCGGTCGTAGTCACGCGCGGCCACCCCGATCCCGGTGTCACCGACCACCACCTCGAGGTGATCCCCATACACCTCCGCGCTGAGACGGATTCCCCCTTCTTCCGTGAACTTGACCGCATTGGAGAGCAGGTTGAGCAGGACCTGCAGCAGCTTCTCCGGATCGGTCTCGATCTCGGTGTCCTGCGAGGGTCCCTCCACGTCGAGGCTGAGGCTCTTGTCCAGCGCAAGGGGCCGAATGATCACTTCGGCCCGCCGGAGTAGCTCGCTCACCGCCACAGTCTGCCGCCGGATCTTGGCTTCGCCGGCCTCCAGACTGGCGACCGTCAGGATCTCCTCGATCAGCTCCTGCAGATGCTTCGCCGATACGGTGATGCGCTCGATCTGCTCGCGCTGGGCGTCGGTGAGCGGTTCCGGGATCCCCAGTTCCAGCAGCTCGGCGTAACCGATGATGGCGGTGAGCGGTGTGCGTAGCTCGTGGCTCATCACCGCGAGGAAATCGCTCTTGGCCCGACTCGCTGCCTTGGTCTCGTGGTACAGCCGCGCGTTGTCGATCGCCAGGGCGGCACGGGCAGCCAGCTCGCGGGCGAGCTCCAGTTCGCGCGTACCGTAACGGTGATCCTGACGCGCCGAGGCAAAGGTGAGCGCGCCGATCGTTTTGCCCCTCGCGATGAGCGGAACGATCATGATTGATCGCGCGCCGAGACGCCGGAAGAGCGCAAGGTGCTCGCCATCAGCAGCGACGCGCTCCAGTCCCCTGCCATCGCTCTCCATAGCCAGCTCCGGCTCGCCGGTCCGCAGAACGCGGGCGACTCCCCCCGAAGCGTTCACATCCCGAGGGCACCGCAGGGCGAGAGCGCTGGCGACCTCCTCCGGGATCTCCGGGCCATGCTCCACCGCCACCCGGTCCACCCTCCCTGACTCCCCCAGGATATCCACCGCACACCAGTCCGCGAGCTCCGGAACCGCCAGCCGGGCGACGTTGCGAAGAGTAGTTCCGTAGCTCAGCGAGGAGACCAGGGCCGCGCTGGCCTCGGCCAGGATGCGCCGGCTACGCTCGACCGACCGCTCCTCCGTGACGTCCACGATGGTGGCAATCGCGGCGACGACGCGCCCCACCTCGTCGCGGATCGGGGTGGTGCTCATGCGGACGACTCCGCGCGTGCCGTCGAGCCGGAGGATCTCCAGCTCCTCTCCCTCGAGGGCCACGCCTTCGGCGACCGTGCGCACCAGGGGCCACTCGTCGATCTCGTAGGGTCGCCCATCCTGGTGGAAGGCGACCCAGCTGCCAAGCTCGTCCTCAGCGAAGGGGGTTGCCGATGGCAGGCGCCACACCGCGGCGGCCCGCTCGTTGTGGAGGACGATCCGCCTGTCCGCGTCGATGACCAGCGCGGCAAGGGGGAGATGCGGGATTACAGCCTCGAAGTGGGCCAGGGCCGCGGGGAGCGGCACCGGCGCCGCACCCTCACGAACGGCTCTACGCTCCGCCCCGCCTGACCTTTCCATCATGGTCTACCCTGCAGCGTAACCACGCTCAGGCGAGAAGCGCTGAGAAAGGCCACCGGCATCATCGATTCCGGATCGGGCAGCAAAGGGGAGACCGACATGCTCTCACGGGTGTGCCGCGCCACGAGTCAAGTATCCACCGCCTCACCCCGCCCCGGGCGTCTCGGACAACATGGGGCTTTGCGGGGTCTTCGCCAAGGGAAGACGTCCAGGCGTTCATGCAGCGCGGCGGGAACCACACGTGGATAGATCTCGGGCAGGAGACCATCCGCTCCAGTCGCGAGGCCATGATCATCGTGGATGAGATCCCAGCACACGAACCACAGTGTGTCGTCCCTGAACCTGAACGACGTGGTGCGCACCGCCGCCTCTGGAACGGCGCCGCGGCGATCTATGGGATCTATGGATAAGGACTGCCAAGGGGGTGCTGATGGTCACTACGAGGCAGGACTGACAACCAGATCCCCACCCCGGGCGCCTCACGGCGCCCGCCCCTCTCCGGTGATAAGAGGGTGGCGCGCCGTAGAGGCGCGCCGGGGTGAGGATGAAAGGACCGGGCTCAGTAGCCCGGATTCTGGGCCAGGTTGGAGTTGAGATCGCGCTCCCCGACCGGAATCGGCCAGAGATAGTCGCGCGGAGACGAGAAGCTCCGCTGCCAGGTTCCGAACACGGTGACGATCTGGCCGTTCTCCCAGATATCCATGCCTGCGGGCTGCCCCGGCATGACCTCCTCGGCGATCTTCCAGCGGCGAATGTCTGCCAGCCGCAGCCCCTCGGTGCCGAGCTCCACGGCCCGCTCGTTCCGCACCAGCTCAATCGCCTGTTCCTGCGAGGTGAGCGTCACCTCCGGCATGCCCACTCGATCGCGGAGCTGGTCGAGCGCCGCCTTCACGCTCGGGTCACTCCACTCGCCCAGCTCGATCCTGGCCTCGGCATACATCAGCAGCACGTCCGCGTAGCGCATCTTGATGATGTTGAGGCCACTGTTGTTACGCTGATCCTCGTCCTGTGGATCGACGTACTTCTTCATCACGAAACCGGTCTCCGTGTTGTTGAAGTTGCTGCGATCCAGACGATCGACCGTGGGGCTGTTTGGATACGGGTTGAAGACCGCGCCGTTGAACTGCGCCCCGGGGAAGATGACCGTCGCGTACAGGCGCGGATCACGATTGGCGTACATCCCCAGCGACACGACCTTCCCGTTCTCGATCACGGGCGGGGACGGATCGTAGAGCGGCGACTCCTCGATCGTGAGCCCGTCCGTCATTCGGTACTCGTCGACCAGCGCCCGCGTCGGGGCGAGGTCGACCACACCGCCCATGGAGTGCGGGGCAAACCAGCCGAAGGCGCCCCAGCCGTTCACGCCCTGCACGTGCTGGTAGTCGAAGATGACCTCCGGGCTGCCCTCACCCGCATAGGTAAAGAGCTCGGCGTAGTTCGGATGGAGCGAGTAGACCCCCGACTCCATGACGTCCTGCGCCGCGTCGGCCGCGATGCGGAACAGCTCGTTCGCGCGCGCGGCGTTGCCCTCCGTGTACTTGTTGTAGCTCGCCTCATACAGCGCCGCGCGCGCAAGGTACGCCAGCGCGGTCCCCCGTGTGGCGCGCCCGTATTCCGCCGCCGGCCAGCGATCCGGCAGCCCCTCCGCGGCCGCGCTCAGGTCGGCGAGCACGAAGTTGATCACTTCTTCCCGCGACGCCCGAGTCGCTTCGCGCGCTTCCTCAATGGTGGGAACCTTGTCGTACAGCGGCACGCCTCCGAAGAGCCAGAGGAGCTCGTGATAGAAGTAGCCGCGGAGGAAACGCGCCTGCGCCTGGATCTGCGTCCTGAAGTCTGGCGAGAGCTCTGCCTCGGTGGTCTCCAGCCGCGTCAGGATTTCGTTGGCCCGGCTGATGCCTTCGTACAGCCGTGCCCAGATGCCCGCGGACCAGCCGCTGGTCGCATCCTGGTGGCCCATCGCGTAGGCGTGGTTCACCGTCCAGTCCTTCTTCGAGTACAGGTGGTCCGAGGCGCCGTCGATGAAGAACTGGTCCGTGTCCAGGACGTTCCGGTACGCCGCGTTCACCGCCATGGTGAAATCTCGTTCCGTCTTCCAGAAGATGGCGTCCGAGATCTCATCCTGTGGCAGCGTCGTCAGGAACTCGTCGTCGCACCCGGTGGCTCCGACCGCCAGACCGAGCGCCAACGCAAGAATGAATGGTCGTCTCATCGTTATCGCTCTCAGAAGCTGATGTCGGTGCCGATGCTGAAGACGCGAGTCTGCGGGTAGTAATCGGGAATGGGGTCCGGATACTCCGGATCCAGCCCGATCCCCATGTTGTGCCACGTCCACAGGTTCTTGGCGGTGAGGTAGATGCGCATGCGCTGCGCGCCCAGCCTCCCGGCGACCGAGGCCGGCAGGCTGTAGCCGATCTGAGCGTTGCGCAGCTTCACGAACTTCCCGTCCAGCAGCCAGTGAGAGTTGACCGTGTAGTAGTTGCGGTTGTAGTTGGCATACCAGGTCGGATGGCGCGCGTCCTGGTTGTCCTTGGCCGGGTCGTAGTAGCTGTTGTGCCACTCGGAGGTGTAGTTCTCCCATACCGGGCCCTGGATGAAGCCGAGCGCCAGGTACTGATCGCGCTTGCCCACGCCCTGGAAGAACAGCCCCGCATCCCAACCGCGCCAGGCGGCGTTGAGGTTCAGGCCGAACACGTAGCGCGGGTTCGGGTCCCCGATCACCACGCGGTCGTCCTCGTTGATGACGCCGTCCCCGTTCTGGTCGAGGAAGCGTAGGTCACCCGGTCGCGTGATCCACCCGCTCGGCTGCGGATGCGCATCGATCTCTTCCTGGTTGCGGAAGTAGCCGTCGGCCTCCAGGCCGTACCAGGCGTTGATCGGCTGGCCCTCCATCACCACCCGCTCACCACTCACGTACGGCCCGGTGCCGTTCAGGTCGACGACCTTGTTCCGGTTGTCGGAGAGGTTGAAGTCGAGGCCGTAGCTGATCTCACCGATCGCGTCCTGCCAGCCGATCGCCAGCTCCCACCCCTTGTTCTCCACGGCTCCCGCGTTGCGGAAGGGAGCGTCCCGACCCACCATGTCGGGGATGGGCAGCGCCAGCAGGATGTCCTCGGTCTTCCGGTTGTAGATGTCGCCGCTCAGCGATAGGCGACCGTCCAGGAAGGCGGCGTCGAAGCCGAAGTCGGTGACCGTGGTGGTCTCCCAGGAGAGATCCTCGTTGGCCACCTCGGTGGTCGCCGCACCGTCCTGTACGGCGCCACCGAACCAGTAGGGCAGTGTCACCGAGACGGTGCTGTAGTAGGAGTAGAGCGGCACGTCCTGGTTGCCGAGCTGGCCCCAGGAGGCGCGCAGCTTCAGCTCGTCGACGAAGCCGAGGTTGAAGAAGGGCTCCTCCGAGATGCGCCAACCGGCCGAGAAGGACGGGAAGAGACCGAAGCGGTGCCCCTTCGCGAAGCGGCTCGAGCCGTCGTAGCGCGCGTTGGCCTCGAAGAGATAGCGGCCCAGGAGCGTGTAGTTGATGCGGCCAAAGACCGAACGGAGCGCCCACTCCGACCCGGCGCCGAAGTTACCGCGGGTGTCGGCGTTGCCGAGGTTGATCTGCCGCACGTCGTTGTTGAAGAAGTCCGAACGCCAGGCCCGGAAGTCTTCGTTCTCCTGGCTGATCTGCTCGTAACCGAGGACGCCGGACACGTCGTGCGTCCCATCCCCGAACGAATGCCCGTAGTTGAGGAGGGCGCGGAGCGTCGTCTGCATCCCCGAGATGTCGCGCTGCTCCAACCGGTTGGGCCCCCAGGGCGTGCCTTCCGCTGGCCAGGTGGAGATGTAGCGCGAGTCGGTGGTGAACTCCTCCCAGTCCTCGACGTCGTAGCGCACCGAGGCGAGCGTCTGGAGCTCGACCCACTCGGGCAGGATGTCGAGATTGAACCTGCCGGTGACGGTCCCCTGCGTGAGGGCACGGCGCTCCTGGCCGCTCTCCCGAGCGTACGCGATGGGGTTGAAGCCGAAGAGATTGAGCCCGTACGTGCCGTCCTCCAGCCTCACCGGCCGGGTTGGCGGCGTGTCATGGATCAGATAGAAGAGCGAGCCGCCAGCGTTCGCGGGGAGAATGTCGGAACGTCGGTTGGCGGCGATGTCCACGCCGCCCGAGATGCGGTCGGTAGCCTGGAAGTCGGTGTTGAGCCGGAGGCCATACCGGTCCGCGCCGGTATTGGCCATCATCCCGCTCTCCTTCATGTAATCCAGCGATAGCGCGTAGCGGGCCGCCTCGCTGCCGCCGGTGATGCGCAGCGAGTGATCCTGGATCGGAGCCGGATCGAACTGCTCGTCCACCCAGTTGGTGTTGATTCCCTCGCCCCGACGGGCGGCGTCGATCTGCTCCTGGGTGTAGGTGGGTGGGTAGGTAGCGGGGTCGCACTGGCCGGTGTCGGCGCACCATTTCGCCATGTTGGCGCGGGCGATGTTACGCAGCTCCATGTGGCGCGCCGCCCCCACGTTCTTCGGCCAGGCGGTGATGTTCTGAATCCCCACGTAGCCGCTGTACGAGATCTGGGGCCGGCCGGTCGCCATCCCCCGCTTGGTGGTGATGAGAATGACCCCGTTCGCGGCGCGAGAGCCGTAGATCGCCGCCGACGAGGCGTCCTTCAGCACGGAGATGTTTTCGATGTCGTTCACATCGAGGGTGTTCATGTCGCCCTCGATGCCATCGATCAGCACCAGCGGCCGCGCCGCAGCGGCGGAGCCGCGATTGCCGCCCCGGCCCAGCGTCCCCTGCCCGCGCACCAGGATGTCGATGTCATTCCGCCCGGGTTGGGCGCCCCCGTCAAGGATCTGGAGTCCGGGCGACATCCCTTGAAGGGCGGCAGCGACGGTCGGAACGGGGAGCGCAGCCATCTCCTCGGCATTGACCGCCGCGACCGCGCCGGTGAGGTTGATCCGTTGCTGTGTTCCATACCCGACCGCGACCACGCCCTCCAGCTCCACCGCCTGCGCTTGCAGGATCAGGGTGACGGTCGCGGGCGACCCCGCCTGCACATTCACCTCCATCTCCTCGGTCGAGTACCCGAGGGAGCTCGCCCGCACCGTCTGCGTACCGACGGGAACCCCCGAGAGCTCGAAGGTTCCATCCGCACGAGTCAGGGTGCCGCGTTGCGTGCCGACGATGGTCACCGCCGCGCCGGTCAGCGGACTACCGGTGGACGCCGTCACCGTCCCGGTGATGGTTCCCAGTTCCTGCGCGGCCGCCTCGCTGGTCCCTATCGGGACCGTGATGCCCAAGCCGAGCAACAGACAGATGGCCCTTGGTCTCATGGCAGATCTCCTGGGTGGTGTGAAACGGCAGCCGAAGGCTGCGCGGGGACAGACATGGATGGCTGGATCGACGCCGCCGCTACGGACGGCCACCTGCGTCAAGTCACATCCCCGGACGGCGTGACGCAGAACATCCGGGATGCGGAGATCGCTACCAGACCGGCGGCGCCAGGGGCTGCGCGCCGCGCTCGTGCAAACCGCCTCGTGGAGAGGCGATCCGGCAGGTTCAGGTCGGTTCCAGCGGCAGTCTTGAACCATTGAACCTGCCAAAACCATCAGATGAACTTTGTTGCACTCTACATCGGAGGGGGCGGATGGTCAACAGAGCAGGCGGGGGGTGCGGGGTTGACCCTGTCCATGAATTTTGGTTAGATTTGGAGTTCTCCGTACGGACGGTGCGGGACGTGGCTCAGCCCGGTAGAGCACTCGCTTCGGGAGCGAGGGGTCGGCGGTTCAAATCCGCCCGTCCCGACTGGAGGAAGGGTCCGCTGGAGGGCCCGTGTGGTGGGCGTAGCTCAGTTGGTTAGAGCGCCAGATTGTGGCTCTGGAGGTCGCCGGTTCGATTCCGGTCGCTCACCCTGCAGGCGCTGGTCGCGGTGTGCCGTGGTGCAGCGTCCGCTCTGAGAGGCCCTATCGTCTAGCGGTCAGGACGCCGCCCTCTCAAGGCGGAAACCCGGGTTCGATTCCCGGTAGGGTCATTTGAGTTTGATGTACTAGAGGGCTCCTTCCGCGCAGCGGGAGGAGCCCTTCTTGCGTTCCCCACCGCCACGCTCCCCCGGCGCACAATAATCAGCCTGGGGGTTGCTTCCCTGCATACTTGCATTTACAAGTTGCTGCCGACTTTCGCATCACCCCCCATCTGCGAGGCGTAATGAGCCTGACCCAGAAATTGATCGCCGAGTTGCGGCGCGAGGCTTCTTCGACCCGGAAGGTGCTGGAGCGCGTGCCCGAGGATCGGCTCGACTGGTCACCGCACCCCAAATCGATGTCGCTCGGGCAACTGGCGCTGCACGTGGCGCGGCTCCCCGGGGGCATCGCGGAGTTGCTGACGCCTGCCGAGGTCGAGGCGCCCAATGTACCGCTCCCTGCCGCCCGGTCCCGCCAAGAGCTGCTGGCCGCTCTACAGCACGGTGTCGATCATGCCGCCGAGCGCTTCGAAGAGTGGGGCGAAGGGGGGCTCGAGGAGACCTGGAAGATGAGGATCGATGGACGTACTGCGATCGAGAGTCCCCGCTACGAGATGATCCGGAGTCTGATGATGAACCACATCTACCACCATCGCGGGCAGCTCACCGTGTACCTCCGCCTCCTCGAGGTACCACTCCCGCCCGTCTACGGCCCCACCGCGGACGAGAACCCCTTCGGCTGACCGCGAGGAGGAGGCGGGGCCGCCCGGCGCGGGAGGCGACGCTCGCGCCCCACGCCCATCTCCTCCGTTTCCGGCACTCGTTGTGCATTTCCTGCGATCCCATCGCGAAGACCGAGGTAGCAGCGATCCGGAAAGGGAGGAACGAGACAATGTCCGCAGCCGCTGGACGAACTGAGCTGCGCTCGATCTACGACGCGTATCGGAGCGGCGCCTTCGAGAAGGCAGCGGAGCGCTTCGCGGTGGATGCGGAGATCATCAACATGGCTACCGCGGACCGCTACGTGGGACGGGAAGGGTATCTCCAGTTCTCCCGCGCGTGGGCGGCGGCCTTTCCCGACCTCCAGGTCGAGGTCCTGCGACTCTCCACGAATCAGGAGGCCGCCCTGGCGGAGTACACCTTTCGCGGCACACACACCGGGGCGTTGATCACCGGCAGCGGCTACGTGCCGCCCACCTGGTCGCGCGTGGAGCTACGCCTCTGCGACGCGATCGAGCTCCAGAACGGCGCGATCACCCGCCTGCGAACCTACTTCGACTCGGCCACGCTGTTGCGGCAGATGGGCCTCTTCCCGAACAGTCCTCTCCACAGTGCCGACCGCCGCGCCCCGCTGGAGCTGTACGCAACCGAAGTGGATACCTCGGCGCAGCAGCGGAACAAGGCCATCGTCCAGCGTTTCCTGGAGGAGGTGATCAACCAGCACAACCCCGGTGCCGCGGCAGCGATCTGTTCGCCCGACGTGGTGTGGCACGGCGGCGCCATGGGCGAAGCGCACGGCCTGCCCGCCTTCCAGAACAGGCTGCGCTCGATCTTCCACTCGTTTCCGGACCTGAGCGTCGAGGTGCACGACGTGATCGCCGAGAGCGACCGGGTGGCGGTGCGCCTCACCATGCGAGGAACCCAGCTCGGCTACTTCCACGGGATCCCACCGACCGGTAGGGAGATCGACAGCTCGGCGATGAATACCTACCGCATCGCCGACAACCGCATCGTCGAGGAATGGTGGCAGCACGACTTGCTCGGACTGATGAAGCAGCTCGACTCGCCCGCACGCACGCCGTCAGGATGAACACCCTTCCGCCGACTTCGGCCACATGACTGCTTCTTCCGCCCCCGGACCCGAGGGTGGTGCCTACCCGGTATTTCGCAAAGACGGCGACGCGCGCGGCGAGGTGCAGGAGCTCGTGCGCACCCTCGGCGGCGACGGCCCGCGGATCGGCCTGCACAAGACGATTTACGCGGCGCGCGCCGACCAGACCGTCGTCCTGGTGACTGATCGGGAGTCGCGCCTCGCCAGCGAGCTGCGCACCCGCGGGTGGAGCGAGCCGCGCGATTCCGCGAACGAAGGGAACTGAGCCGTGGCCGTATCGCCGGAATACCGAGACTGGGTGCTCGAGCAACTCGCCGGCGCCGGCAGCGTGTCGGGAAGGAGGATGTTCGGAGGGTACAGCCTCTACCTGGACGGAACCATCTTCGGGATCATCGCCCACGACGTCGTCTACTTCAAGGTGGACGACTCCAACCGACCTGACTTCGAAGCCGCCGGGATGGGCCCCTTCCGCCCCTTTGAGGATAGCGACGTGGTGATGCAGTACTATGAGGTCCCGCCCGATGTCCTGGAAAACCGGGAGCAGCTTGCCGAGTGGGCACATCACGCCGCGGAGGTCTCGCGACGGGCAAGTAGCAAGCGGAAGAAAAAGAGATCGTAGTCTTTCGATCTAGGGATAGAGAAGGAAAGGTTCGCGCTCCCTCGCAAAATTCTCCGCCTCCACGCGCCAGCGCGCCAGCAGCTCATCGAGCTTCCCCGCGTCGATTGCCCCGCGCAGCTGGTCAGTCCCCGCCAGACGGTCCATGCTCGGTCCCCACTTGAACTCCTCGGGGTGGGTTCGACGGATCAGATCGATCAGACGCAGCACCGTCTCGATCGGACGGTAGGTGGCTCGGTCAGTCATCACCAGGCGCACCCCGGGCAGTGACTCGCCGGGGTACTTGCCCGCCGTCGAATCGACCTGGATCCGCACCGCTTCGAAGCGCACTCCCGACAGGCCGAGGGCGTTCATGGCTTCGGCGACGCTCGCGGCGTCGAGCCAGGGCGCTCCCGTCTGCTCGAATGGCAGGTCGGTCCCTCGCCCCTCCGACAGATTCGTCCCCTCCAGGTACACCGTACCCGGGTAGTGCGCGGCCGCTTCGAGCCGTCGAATGTTCGGCGAGGGGTTCACCCAGGGCAGGCCGGTTTCGTCGAACCAGGTGGCGCGCGTCCAGCCCTCCATCCTCACCACCGCCAGATCGGCGCCGATCTCGAAGCGGGCATTGAAGAGCCGCGCCAGCTCTCCCACCGTCATCCCGTGCCGGGAGGGGATCGGGTACATCCCCACGAAGCTCGCAAACCCGGGGTCCAGCAGTCCACCCTCCACGATCTCGCCGCCAATCGGGTTGGGTCGGTCGAGGACCACGAACGGGATCCCCTTCTCCGCCGCCGCCTGCATCCCCAGCGCCATGGTGGAGATATAGGTGTACTGGCGCGCACCAACGTCCTGGATGTCGAAGACCAGCACGTCGACGTCCGCCAGCATTCCCGCTGTAGGCTTCCGCGTGTCGCCGTACAGGGAATGGACGGGGAGTCCGGTGCGGGAATCGGTGCCCGAGGCGACCTGCTCCCCAGGCGCCGCTGTCCCGCGCAGGCCGTGTTCAGGAGTGAAGAGGGCGACGATCTTCAGCGGCGAAGCCACGAGGCGGTCGATCCCGCTGACCCCCTCGCGGTCGATGCCGGTGTGGTTGGTGATGAGGCCGATTCTTTTGCCGAGCAGGCTCTCCGGTGGGTCGCTGAGAAGCACTTCGAGGCCGGTAACGACTCCCGGGGCAGACGAAGGAGTCTCCTGCGCCACGCTGCACCCCGCGGTAATGGTTCCCATCAGAACCGCGGTGGCGGCGAGTAAGCCCACGAGTCTCATGGTCTCCCGGGATCAGGAGCGCCCGTCAGGGCGCCGCGGTGCAGGATCTCAGCCGATGAGAGCCTCGACTTCGTTGAGCACCCGTTTCGGGTCGCAAGGCTTGCTGATGAAGCAGACGCATCCCGCCTCCCGCGCCCGCCGGCCGACCGAGCCGTAGCTGTGGGCGGTCAGCATGATCACCGGGATGTCGCGGGTCTGCGGGTTGGTCTTCAACGCGGCCGTCGCCCCGACGCCGTCGAGGCGCGGCATGGAGAAGTCCATCACGATCACGTCCGGGCGGTGCTCCTGGGCCGCCTGCACGGCCTGCTCACCGTCCTCGGCCGCGACCACCTTGTAGCCGTGCCGCTCCAGGAAGAGCTTGTTGACGGCCAGGAAGTCGAGTTGATCCTCGGCGAAGAGAATGGTCTTGGAGCTCATTTACCGCACCACCGGAGGAGTTGCCTGTGACATGCCGGATCGCCGCGTGTATCCCGCTACTATTTTGCCAGCTTTTCGTTTGTTCCGCCACCGCGCCGTAGTCGGTCCCCCGTCCGCGCTCGATCAGAGGTGATCGCGCAGCCAGCGGGTCATCAGGGTGAAGAGGTGTAGCGACGAGTCGGAGATCGCGTGCGTCTGGTTCGGGTAGAGCATGAAATCGAACTGCTTGTTCTCGGCCTGCAAGCGATTCGCCAGCAGCACGCTGTTCTGGAAGTGGACGTTGTCGTCGCCGGTGCCGTGTATGAGCAGGAAATCGCTCTCCAGCGATCCCGCGTGGTTCAGCGGAGCACTCTTCCGATACCCTTCCGGGTTTTCCTGAGGCGTGCGCATATAGCGCTCGGTGTAGATCGTGTCGTACAGGTGCCAGTCGGTCACCGGAGCGACAGAAATTCCGGCGCGGAAGAGGCCGCCCCCCTTCATCAGCGTCAGCGCGGTGAGATATCCGCCGTAGCTCCACCCCCACATCCCGATGCGCTCGGCGTCCACGTAGGGGAGGCTGGCGAGATAGCGTGCCGCCTCGATCTGATCGTTGGCCTCCCAGTGGCCCAGGTCCATGTAGACCAGGTTCTTGAAGTCGCGGCCACGTCCTCCGGTCCCGCGATTGTCCACGCTGACGACGATGTATCCCTCCGCCGCCAGCGCCTGATGCCAGAGATAACGAGACCCTTGCCAGGCATCGGTCACCGTCTGCGATCCCGGCCCGCCGTAGGCATACAGCAGGACCGGATACTTCTTCATCGGGTCGAAGTCCGGGGGACGAATCATCCAGCCGTTGAGGCGCACTCCGTCGGAGGTGATGAAGCTGAAGAACGAGGGGGGCGTCGCACCCGCGGCCACGAGGTTGTCGGCCACCCGTGAGTTGTCCTCCAGAACCCGGATGAGGTCACCATCCGCCTCGTGAAGTCGGTAGACAGGTGGGACGCCGTTGCGCGAATACGCGTCCAGGTAGATCGAGCCGTCGGGTGACATTTCGATCGAATGGCTGCCCGGCTCGGTAGAGATTCGCTGCAGCCGGCCATCCTGCAGACGAGCACGGAAGAGCTGGAGCTCCGCGGGTGTGGGGTTGGCGGCGGTGAAGTAGACCCACTCCTCGTCCTCGTCCAACCCCTCGATCGCCACCACCTCCCAGTTGCCGCGGGTGACCTGGCGCACGAGCCTGCCGCTCCGATCGTAGAGATAGATGTGATTGAAGCCGTCCCGCTCGCTCAACCAGAGGAACTGCTGCCCGTCACGAATCCAGAGGAGGTCGTCGTTCACATCCAGCCAGGAAGGCGCGGTCTCGCTGAGAATCACCCGGCTCTTCCCGGTGGTCACGTCCGCTAGCAGAACGTCGACCTGGTTCTGCGTACGATTCAACCGCTGGATGGCGACCTCGGTCGGGGAGGCGGCGAAGTCCATGCGGGCCAGATAGGCTTGCGGGTCGTCACCTGCGTTGACCCAGGTGGTCTCGCCGGTCGCGAGATCGATGACGCCGATCCGAACCCGTGAGTTGGAGGTGCCGGCCTTCGGGTAGCGCAGGGGGATCGGCCGGGCGTAGAGCGACGTCTGGTCGATCATGTAGAAGGTCTCGACGGGACTCTGATCGAACTGCCAGAAGGCGATCCGGTTCCCATCGGGGCTCCAGCGCCACGCGTCTCGCAGGTCGAGCTCTTCCTCGTAGACCCAGTCGGTAGTCCCGTTGATGATGACGTCGCTGCCGTCGGTGGTCAGGCGGTGCACCTGGCCGGTGTTCAGGTCCGTGACATAGAGGTCGTTGTCGCGCACGAACCCCACACGCGTGCCATCCGGCGAGAACTTCGCGAACATCTGCCGGCCGGCGGAGTTCGGGTCGACCGGGATGACACGGCCGGTGGCTGGCTCGTAGACCAGGTAAGTGCCGCGTGTGGCCAGTCGCCACACCCGCTGGGCGTTGGTGAAAAGCAGCATCCGGGTGCCGTCGGGCGACCAGGTAACTCCCGCCACCGTGGGCGGGACGCTGTCCCCAACGGCCAGCGCCGGCGCCTCGGCGAGACGGCTACGCGTGCCGGTGCGAATCCCTTCCACCCACAGGTCGCTGCCCTGCCCCGACTCCGCCTCCTCGATGGTGAGGAAATCGTTGCCGTTTGGCATCCACTCGAGAGACACACTCCGGAGCTGGAAGTCGTCGCTCGCGAAGATCCGCTCGACGGTGACCGGGTTCTGCGCCTGGAGCGTCCCGGCAGCGACGGTGGCGACCATGATCAGTCCCGTGATCGCCGCCCCCCTGAACGACCTCATTCCTCCTCCTTCTTCCTGATATGTGACGCCGGCAGAGGTGCCGGGTGGGCATCGTATTGTCGCGAGGAACAACTAGGGTCTGCTACGCGGTCGCGCCAGAGCGGAGGCGGCATACGGGAAATGCGACGGCCGCCGGGGCAGTGCGGGTGCCACTGCCCGGCGGCCGTCTACCGACCCCTGCCTCTCGATCGAGAAAGGCCTTCCCGCTACGGAGAAGAGGCTGCTCTGCCGGCGATGGGCCTCAGTGCACGCCCTCGGTCGCGGAGCGCACGGCTGCGGGCTCGCGGTTCATCGCGCGATCGATGCTGAACGCCCCGGGGCCATTGGCGAGAAGCGCGAGGTAGATGAAGCAGTAGAGCACCGCGGGCTCTCCCCCGTTCTGGATGGGGAAGAACCCGTTCCGCAGGTGCGCCATGAAATAGGCTACCACCATCTCGCCGGCGAGGATAAAGGCGACCGGGCGGGTCAGGAGGCCGAGTACGATCAGAAGTCCCCCGAAGGTCTCCAGGACTCCCGCCAGGCCCATCAAAGAAAAGAGCTCCGCGGTCCCACCGGGTGTACCGCCGAAGCCGCCTAGCCACCCGAAGAGCTTCTGCACGCCATGCTGCATGAAGAGCAGACCCGCCACGATCCTGAGCACACCGAGCGCCTCATCGGCAAAGCGAGACATAAACGTCATCCATCCCTCCCGGTTCAAGGAACGTCGCCGGATCTCCCGGCACTGCACGATGCACCCACTCGCCCCTTCCCCGAGCGCGCCGCGGCGGGGCGGGAACCGCGGCGCACACACTGCCTCGAAACCGTTCTCGGTCCCTGCTCAGTCCTGGAGAACCGCCTGAACCTCGATGGAGAGCTTGATCTGGTTGCTCACCAACACGCCTCCGGTCTCCAGCGCCTGGTTCCAGGTGAGGCCGAAGTCCCGGCGGTCGATGCTGCCGCTGGCGCTGAAGCTGACGCGCTCGCCACCCCACGGGTCCTTCCCGCGTCCCTCGTAGACCACGTCGAGGGTCACCTCGCGAGTCACGTCCTTGATCGTGAGATCGCCCACCAACTGGAACTGATCGCCCGGGGATGCGAACGCCCCGCGTACGGCACGGCTCCGGAAGCGGATGGTCGGATACTTCTCGACCTCCAGGAAGTCGGCCGAGCGGAGGTGGTTGTCCCGATCCTCCACCCCGGTATCAATGCTGGCCGCACCGATCTCGACCTCTACCCACGAGTGGTCCGGGTTCCGTTCGTCTGCGTGGATCGTGCCCGACACCTCGCGGAAACCACCCTTGACGGTGGTGATCATCATATGCTTCGCCGAGAATTCAACCAGCGTGTGAGCCGGATCAATGGCCCACTGGGTCGTCCCGGTTGCTTTCGCCTGCGCCATCTCCGTCATCTCCGTCTCCTTGTTGAAGTCCACGAACCTTTCTCCGCACATCTTTCTCAGCTGCTTCAGCGCTGAGATATTTATGCAAACAGAAGGCCCGTGTTACGACACGGGTCGTTCTGCCGCCGCGCGCCCGAGCCGTCTCAACAGATCGACGGCCTGGCGCTGCTCCTCAGCTGTCAGCGGGCTCATCAGCTCCTCGATGAGCTCGGCGTGCGCGGGGAAGATCCGCGCGATCAGGGCCTCGCCCGCGGGGGTGAGCGCGGCGTACCGCGCCCTGCGGTCCTCCGGACAGGCCCGCCGCTCCACCAGACCCTTCTCCTCGAGCCGGTCCACGAGGTAGGTGACCCCCCCACTCGAGACCAGGATGCGCTTCTGTACTTCGCCGAGCAGGAGCGGGCCCTTGTGGTAGAGCACCTCCAGTATGCCGAACTCGGTGAGGGTGAGCCCCTCGGCGGCCACGTTGGCGTGCAGGTGGGCTTCCACCGAACTGGTGGCCCGCGCCAGCACCACCCACAACTTCAGGGCCAGCGCCCGCGAGACGTCTTCCCGCTCGCTCCGATCCGGTGAGTCGCTCAGGTCAATCATCTTACTACTAAGATATCATCCTCTGCGGCGGCGTCAAGGCTTGATGCCAGCAGCACGCGCGGGATTGTGCTCGCCATTTGGGGGGGCGCCGCTTGTGGGCGCACGGTGGTGCTGCGGATCACCGCTGGCGAGAGTCCGCGGCAGTCCACGGCGGACGCCCGCGCCGCAACCGGGGTGGTAAGCATCCCGCCCCGCGCAACGCCAAGCATGACAGAGCATCCGGGCGGCCACAAGGGGCCGCTCTTACAGGCCGGGCGCACGCCGAGCGAGCTCAGGCGCGGGCGGGAGCGGCCGTCGAGGTGGCTTCCGAGGGTTGCTGGAGGGCAGAGGCAGCGAGCACGAGCGCGGAGATCCAGACCAGATCCGCAAGCAGGAGGTGCAGGAGCTGCAGCCACACCGGCGCGAGCAGGATCACGTTCACCAGGCCCGCGATGAGCTGTCCGACGACCAGGACGGTTACCGCTGTATATGCCGCCACCGAGCTCGACTCCCGCCGCACCAGCGCTCGGGCCGCGAGCAGGAGATACCCACCGGTAACGACGGCGATGAAAGGGTGAAGGACCCGCAGGCGCAGGAGAAAGTGCGAAGCGGGTGAGAGGTCCGCGCCGAGCCCCTCCGAAAGGGTGCGAGCCGGAAAGAGGGTGTCGCCGAGCGCCGCCACGGCGCCGCTCGCCCCGGTCAGCAGGATCCCGAGCAGACCGACGGCAGCGACCAGTGGAACCGCGCCCGCCTCCCTAAAGCGCAGAGCTCGCCCGCCGCCCGCCCACCAGGCGGTGATCGCCATGGAGCCGATCAGCAGGAAGGTATTGACGAGGTGGGCCACCATCGAGACCGCGCGGAGCATCGAGTCGTTGTCGGCAACGAGCTCGAAGAGCACGAGCCCGGCGCCCAGGAGAGCCTCCGCGATCATCAGCGCCAGGACGGCGAAGGCGCCGCCGCGCACCCGATGCCCCCGCGGGTACGACCGGACCGCCCAGACTACCAACCCGATGACCGCAAGCAGGGCGAGCCCGCTGGTAAGGCGGTGGGTGAACTCGATCAGGGTCTCGAGCTGCGGCTCACGCGGCACCACCTCCCCGTTGCACAGAGGCCAGTGGCTCCCGCACCCGGCGCCCGACCCGGTGGCGCGCACGTAGGCGCCCCACAGTACCACCAGAAGATTGTACGCCAGGACGGACCAGGCATAGATTGTGAACCGTTGTCGCATATATCGCTATTTTTGCAATCCGCCGCTGTCCCCGGCGAGCACCTACCCGGTCCGCGGCCGCTGAACGATACACCGATTCGCGGTCCTGGAACACCCCTGCCAACCTGCGACTACGGACGATGATACGACGACTCGCGATCGCGCTCGCCATGATCCTGATCACAGTCACGGAGGGTCTGGCTCAGCGTGAGGACCTCACCGTCATGACCTTCAACATCCGCTACGCGCACACGACCCCGCCCAACCTCTGGCCCGACCGTCGAGCAGTGGTGCGGCAGGTGATCGTCGACAGCGGGGCGGACCTGGTGGGAACGCAGGAAGGGCTCTACACCCAGATTCGAGACCTGGACGAGGCGCTACCGGACTTCGAGTGGATCGGTCTGGGGCGTGAGGGCGGGAGCAACGGAGAGTACATGGCCATCTTTTACCGGCCGATCCGCTTCGTGCCTTTGGAGTACGATCATTTCTGGCTCTCCGACACCCCTTCCACCATCGGCTCCGCGACGTGGGGGAATCAGATCCCGCGCATGGTAACGTGGGTGCGCTTCCTGGATCGCCTGTCGGGGCGTGAGTTCTACTTCGTGAACACCCACTTCGATCACCAGTCTCAGCCGGCGCGCGAGAAGAGCGCGCAGCTCCTGCTCGAGCGGATCGCGGACTTCGATCCCGACCTCCCGGTGATCGTCACGGGGGACTTCAACTCCGAGGCCCCGTCCAACCCCGTGTACCAGGCCCTCACCGCGCCGGAGGCGCTGAGCGACACCTGGGTGGAGACCAACGAAGCCGAACCGGAGTTCGGCACCTTTCACGGCTTCGAGGGGCTGGAGGCCGCCGCGGGTCGTGCGCGCATCGACTGGATCCTGGTCAAAGGCCCGGTCGAGACGATAGAGACCGAGATCATCACCACGGAGGTCGACGGGCAGTATCCCAGTGACCATTTCCCGGTGACGGCGAGGCTGAGGTTCCGGTAGAAGCGTAGAAGCTAGGAGCTAGG
>DASVBS010000084.1 GCA_036375715.1 Longimicrobiaceae bacterium
ATGTCCAAGCCAGCGTCGGTGGTGCAACCGAAGATCGTCGACAAGCCCTGGGGCCGGGAGATCTGGTATGCCCACCAGGAGAGCTATGCGGGGAAGGTGCTGGAGGTGAACAAGGGGCACTCGCTCTCGCTGCAGAAGCACGAGAAGAAGCACGAGACCATGTACCTGCAGTCGGGGCGGCTCCTCTACCACCTCAACGGGGAGGAGTTCGAGATGGTCCCCGGCGAGTGCCTCTCCATCGCCCCCGGCGACGTGCACCGGGTCACCGCGCTCGAGGATAGTGTGATCCTCGAGGTGAGCACCCCCCACCTGGACGACGTGATCCGGCTGGAAGACCGGTATGGCAGGGTGGAAGACGCGAGAAGCTAGGAGCTAGAAGCTAGAAGGTTTTCGGGAGCCAGAAGCCAGGAGCCAGAAGGGGGGATTGCGGATGCGTCGTGGGCCCCCTTTCTGCTCCGGCATGACGAACGCGCCTTCTAGCTTCTAGCTCCTAGCTCCTAGCTTCTCCTTCTGGCTCCTGACTCCTGGCTTCCCAGCTCCTTCAACCTTCTGACACCCTGCCTCCGCTAGACTCCCCGCCTTCTCCCTCCTATCTTCCCCGCCCCGGCGGAATTCCGCCACGCCGGCATCGACCACGAAACTCGCCCCGTCGCGCCGGGGTAGGACACTAGATGATTCGAACTCGCCTGTTCTGGATTCGCGGCGTCCTTCTGGCTTTTCTGCTCGCGGGCTGTGCCGGAAACCAAATCAATCCTGCTCAGCTGACCGCCGACGAGCTGTACACGCAGGCGATGGGCTTCTACGAGGCGGGCAACCTGGGGCGCGCGCTGCCGCTGATGGAGTCGTTCGTGCAGCTCCACTTCGGCGATCCTCGCGCTCCGGACGTCCGCCTCGAGCTGGGGAAGGCGTACGAGCGGCGGCGGCAGTACATCACCGCCGCGTCGCATTATCAACGGCTGGTGGAGGACTATCCGACGAGCCCGCATGCGCTGACCGCCCGTTTCGGCATCTGCCACGCGTATTACCGGCTCTCCCCCCCGCCGCAGCTCGACCAGAACTACACCTACAGCGGCATCGCGCACTGCGAGTCGGTCGCCACCAACTACCCCAACACGGAAGAAGCGCAGAAGGCGGCCGAATATCTCGAGGAGATGCGCAACAAGCTGGCGCAGAAGCTGTACGACAATGGGACATTCTACATGCGCCGGCGAGCCTACGACGCCGCAGAGGTGTATCTTCAGAGGGTCGTCGAGAACTTCCCGCAAACGCCCTTCGCCCCGAAGGCCATCGCCTCGCTGATCGAGACCTACGAGCGGATGGGGTACGTCGAAGCCGCGGAGGAGCAGCGGGAGAAGCTGTTGAGCGAGTATCCGGAGAGTCCGGAGGCACAGGAGCTGAGCGCGAGTAACTCCTGAGGGGACATGCGCTTAGGGATCTTCGGAGGAACCTTCGATCCGCCCCACCTGGGGCACCTGATCGTCGCCTCCGACGCCTGCGAAGCGCTGGCCCTGGACCGGTTGATCTTCGTGCCGGCGGCGGAGCCGCCGCACAAGCGCGGGCAGGTGATCACGCCCGCAGAGCAGCGGCTGGAGATGGTCCGCGCGGCGATCCGTGGGGATCCGCGCCTGGAGGTGGACGACCTGGAGCTGCGGCGCGAGGGTCCCTCGTATTCGGTGGACACCCTGCGTGTCTACCGCGAGCGGTACCCGGACGCCGAGCTTTTCTTTCTGATCGGGGTGGACCAGATGCGGGAGTTCGGGAGTTGGCGCGAGCCCGAGGAGGTGGCGCGCCTCGCCTGCCTGTCCGTCATGACGAGAGACGGGGAGAGCCCCGCCCCCGACACGCCGTTCCCCCACCGCCTCGTGCCGGTGACGCGCATCGACGTCTCCGCTACCGACATCCGCACCCGGGTGCGCGAAGGACGGTCGGTGCGCTACCTGGTGCCGGAAGCGGTTCGGCGGAGGATCGAGGGCTGGGGGTTATACGCTCAGTAGGGTGTGTTATGACGAATTACGAATGACGAATTCAGAATTACGAATTGGCCGGCAGAATTCCGCCCACCCGGCGGTGCGTCGCCGATCGTTCGTAGCTCGTAATTCGTAATTCGTAGTTCGTAATTCGAATTTTTCTGTCAGGGCTATCATGGAACTCAAGGATCTCGTCCGCAGCATCTTCGGCACCCGGCACGACCGGGAGGTCAAGCGACTGATGCCCATCGTGGAGCAGCAGATCGCGGCGGAGAGCGAGCGGCTGGCGAACGTATCGGAGGAGGAGCTCCGCGGACAGACGCTGAAATTCCGCGCCATGATCCGCGAGCGAACCGAGCCGATCGAAGCCGAGCTCGAGGAGCTGAAGGCCTCCCGCCGTGAGTCGGAGAGCGCGAGCGAACGGGAGGCCTTCTCCATTCGTATCGGCGAGCTGGAGAAGCGACTCTACGACGAGACGCAGCGGGTGCTGGACGAGATCCTGCCCGAGGCCTTCGCCACGGTGAAGGAGGCGGCGCGGCGCCTCGTGGGTACCGAAGTGGAGGTCACCGGGCAGAAGCTGGTCTGGGACATGGTCCCCTACGACGTCCAGCTCATCGGCGGCATCGCGCTCCACCAGGGTAAGGTGGCGGAGATGGCGACCGGTGAAGGTAAGACGCTGGTGGCGACGCTTCCGCTCTATCTCAACGCCCTCGCGGGCAAGGGCGTGCACTTGGTGACGGTGAACTCGTACCTGGCGCAGCGAGACTCCGAGTGGATGGGGCACCTCTTCAAGTACCTGGGCCTCACCGTCGGCTGCATCGACCTGCACCAGCCCGGCACGCCGGAGCGCCGCGCGGCGTACCTGGCGGACATCACCTACGGCACGAACAACGAGTTCGGCTTCGACTACCTGCGCGACAACATGGTGCACTCGCTCGATCAGCGGGTGCAGCGCGGGCACTACTACGCCATCATCGACGAGGTCGACTCGGTCCTCATCGACGAGGCGCGTACGCCGCTGATCATCTCCGGCCCCGTGGGGACGGAGACGAACCTGGCCTACGGTCGCTACAACGGCGCGGTGGCGGACCTGGTGCGCCGGCAGAGCCGCATCGTCGGTGAGATGATCGCGGAGGCGGAGCGCCTGCTGGAGGCGGGGGACACCCTCACCGCCGGCGAGAAGCTCCTGCTGGCGCGGCGCGGGATGCCGAAGAACAAGCGGCTCCTGAAGATGTTCGCCGACGACCCGTCGCTGCAGAAGCTGGTGCAGAAGGTCGAGAGCAACTACATGCGCGAGAAGCGCCTCCACGAGCTGGAGGAGGAGCTGCTCTTCGCCATGGACGAGAAGGGGCACAACGTCCACCTGACCGACCAGGGGCTGGACGTGCTCGCCCCCGACGACCACTCGGCCTTCGTGGTGCCCGACCTCTCCGAGGCGATCCACCAGATCGACCTCGATCCCGATCTGACGGTGGACCAGAAGCGCGAGGCACGCGAAGCGCTGGAGCGCGAGTACGCCGAGAAGAGCGAGAAGATCCACGTCATCCACCAGCTCCTGAAGGCGTACGTCCTCTTCAACAAGGACGAGCAGTACGTGGTGCAGGACGGGCAGATCATCATCGTCGACGAGTTCACCGGCCGGATGATGCCGGGTCGGCGCTGGTCGGACGGCCTGCACCAGGCGGTGGAGGCGAAGGAAGGGGTGACGGTGAAGGGGGAGACGCAGACCCTCGCTACCATCACCATCCAGAATTACTTCCGGATGTACGACAAGATCGCCGGCATGACCGGGACGGCGGAGACGGAAGAGAACGAGTTCCACCAGATCTACCATCTCGACGTCATGGTCGTCCCGACCAACAAGCCGGTGATCCGGGAGGACCGCCACGACCTCGTCTACAGGACCAAGCGCGAGAAGTACAACGCGATCATCGCCGAGATCGAGCGGCTGCACGCCATGGAGCTGCCCGTGCTGGTCGGCACGGTGAGCGTGGACGTGTCCGAGACGCTCTCGCGCATGTTGAAGCGCCGCGGCATTCCGCACGAGGTGCTCAACGCGAAGTACCACGGGCGGGAGGCGCAGATCGTGGCGCAGGCGGGTCAGCCCGGGGCGGTGACGATCGCCACGAACATGGCGGGCCGCGGTACCGACATCAAACTCGGGCCGGGGGTGAAGGAGCCGCGCACCATCGCCTGGCTGAAGGAGCACGGGGTGGACTTCTCGAAGCTGACTCCGCGCGACCCGGCACTGGCGGTGGACCTGAACGCGCAGCCGGACGACTACGTGGTCGAGGTCGGCGGCCTGCACATCATCGGCTCGGAACGGCACGAGTCGCGGCGCATCGACCGGCAGCTGCGCGGCCGCGCGGGCCGGCAGGGGGACCCGGGTGCCTCGCAGTTCTTCCTCTCCCTCGAGGACGACCTGATGCGCCTCTTCGGGGGCGTGGACCGCATCGCCAACGTGATGGACAGGCTGGGTGCGGAGGAGGGCGAGGTGATCACCCACCCGCTCATCACCCGGTCGATCAGCAGCGCGCAGAAGCGCGTGGAGATGCAGAACTTCGAGGCGCGCAAGCGGCTGCTGGACTACGACGACGTGATGAACCAGCAGCGCGAGGTCGTCTACGACCTGCGCACGTTTGCGCTGGAAGGGGGCGAGGACCTGCGGGCCGAGGCCTGGGACATGGTCGAGAAGACGATCGGTCGTCTGATCGACGAGCAGGCCCCGGAAGGAAGTCACCCGGACGAGTGGTCACTGGCCGAGCTGCGCCGCCGACTGTTGATGGACTTCTTCCTCAACGCCGATCGGCTGCCGGAGCAGGACGACCAGCCCTCGCCGTTCGACTCTCGCCAGGAGTTGGAGGAGTACCTGGTGGAGAAGGCGCGGGAGAAGTTCAACGCGCAGCTCCAGCAGTTCGGGCCGCACGCGGAGTCGCTGCTGCGCTACATCGTGCTCAGCACCATCGACGAGCGGTGGAAGGACCACCTGTACGACCTCGACCACCTGAAGGCCTCGATCGGCTTCCGTGGGTGGGGGCAGAAGGATCCGCTGATCGAGTACAAGAAGGAGTCCTTCGACATGTTCGTCGACCTGATGACGGACATCCAGTCGTCGATCGCGCGGCTCCTGTTCCGCGCCCGCATCGAGGTCGGACCGCCGCCCCCGCCTCCGCCGCAGCCGACCATCCTGCGCGGCCCGGGGCTGGGCACCGCGGCCGGACCGGTAGGCGCCGCCGGGGTGGGTCCACAGCGGCCGGGGGTCGATCGCGCCACCGGCCCTGCGCAGCGTCCGCCGCGCGAAGCCCCGGTGGTGGGCCTGGGGGTGAACCCCAACGCCGCGGTCACGCCGCGCCCGGGCCCGCGCCCCAGCGAGCTGATCACCAACCGCGGCGAGGCGCAGCGCCCCCAGCCCGTCGCCGTCGCCGAGGAAGTCGGGCGGAATGACCCGTGCCCGTGCGGGAGCGGGAAGAAGTACAAGAAGTGCCACGGGGCGGGGAGGTGAGCGGGTGAGGGGAGACAAGGTGACAAGGTGAGGGGCGGACGTGCCCGGTGGGGTGTGCTTTGCCGGTGAGGTAACAAGCTCTCGCGATCGAGGCTGAAGGCAGCCACACTGGAGGCCAGGTATCCTGGGCCGTTCACCTTGTCACCTTGTCATCCCATCCCCGCGTCCGACCGTGGCCACCCTGAAAGAATCCCCCGCCGCCGACCGCCCGCGCGAGCGCCTGATGGAGCTGGGCGCGGCGGCGCTGGCGAGCCGCGAACTGCTGGCGATCCTGGTTGACACGGGAACGGCGGGAGGGAACGGGCGGCCGGCGCGGTCGGCGATCGATCTGGCGGCTGAGATGCTGCGCGAATTCGAGGAGGAGGGTGGGGGAGCGCTGCGGCGCCTGGGAGCGGCCTCGCCGAGTGAGATCTGCCGCATTCCCGGGATCGGCGTGGCCAAGGCGGCACGGATCGCGGCCGCCTTCGAGCTGGGTCGGCGCGCGGCGCGCGAGATCCGGCCGGAGCGGGAGCGAATCCGGAACGCCGCCGATGTGTATGAACAGGTGCGGCTGCGGATGCGCGACCTGCGGCACGAGGAGTTCCACGTCCTGCTGCTGAACACGCAGAACATGGTGCTCCGGCACCTTCCCATCACCCGGGGAACGCTGGACGCCTCGCTGGTGCACCCGCGGGAGGTCTTCCGTGCAGCGATCGCGGAGGCGGCCGCGAGCGTGATTGTCATCCACAATCATCCGAGTGGCGACCCCACTCCCTCCGCGGAGGATCGGGTGGTCACGCGCCAGCTCGTCGAGGCGGGCCGGCTGGTCGGCATCGAGGTGCTGGACCACGTCGTGGTAGGCGAGGGACGTTATGTTTCCTTCGTCGAGGCAGGATTGATGCAGCACAGCGGCTAGCGACCAGCCCTGGCTGCCGTGACCGCCAGCACCGGGTCGCACGAAGCCAGGAGCGAACTTGCTACCGATCGCAGCACCTTCTGCAGCGCGCGAGGACACTCTCGAGCACGCTCGGGAGATCCTGCCGCCGAGCCTCTTCGCGAAGCTCGAGCCTTACGCCGAGCGGCTGGACTTGGAGCTGATCACCCGTGCTTACGAGTTCAGCAAGCTCGCGCACGCCGGTCAGAAGCGCCACTCGGGCGAGGACTACGTCGTCCACTGCGAGCAGGTCGCCGGGATCCTGGCCGACCTCCATCTCGACTCCGTCACCATCGCCGCCGGGCTGATCCACGACGTGGTGGAGGACACCTCCGCCACGCTCGAGGACGTGCGCGATGCCTTCGGCGAGGAACCGGCGCGCATCGTCGACGGGCTGACCAAGATCGCCAAGGTCCAGTTCCGCACCAACACCGAGCAGCAGGTGGAGAACTTCCGCAAGCTGCTGCTCTCGATGGCGTCGGACGCGCGCGTCATCATCATCAAGCTCGCCGACCGCCTCCACAACATGCGCACGCTGGAACACCTCCGTGAGGAGAAGCGGCGGCGCATCGCCCTGGAGACCCGTGAGATCTACGCCCCCCTGGCGCACCGGCTGGGAGTGGCGACGATCAAGTGGGAGCTCGAGGACCTCTGCTTCAAGTTCCTGGAGCCGGAAGCATACAAGGAGCTGGCGCGCAAGATCGCCGAGAAGCGCACGGAGCGGGAGGAGCTGATTGAGCGGATGCGGGCGCCGCTGGAGCGCGACCTGCGTGCGGCGGGGATCAACTGCGAGGTGACTGGTCGCCCGAAGCACCTCTGGTCGATCCATCGCAAGATGGAGAAGCGCCAGCGCCCGTACGATGAGATCTACGATCTGATGGCGGTGCGGGTGATCGTGGACACGGTCACCGACTGCTATCACGCGCTGGGCATCATCCACAACAAGTGGACGCCGCTGCAGGAGCGCTTCCACGACTACATCGCCACGCCCAAGTCGAACCTCTACCGGTCGCTGCACACGACCATCTTCGGGCCCGGTGGGCGGCTGTACGAGATCCAGATCCGCACGCGGGAGATGCACCGCACGGCGGAGTACGGTATCGCCGCGCACTGGCGCTACAAGGAAGGAGGGAAGGGCGGCAGCGAGGTCGACGAGACGCTGACCTGGTTTCGCCAGGTGCTGGAGTGGCAGCAGGAGACGCGCGAGCCGGAGGAATTCATGGAGTTCCTCCGGATCGACCTGTTCCAGGACGAGATCTTCGTCTTCACCCCGCAGGGCGACGTCAAACAGCTCCCCAAGGGGGCGACGGCGATCGACTTCGCTTTCGCGGTGCACACCGAGGTGGGGCTGCACTGCTCGGGCGCGCGCGTCAACGGGCGCATCACCCCGCTCTCGCGGGAGCTGCGCAACGGCGACACGGTGGAGATCCTGACCGACTCGAAGCAGCGGCCGTCGCGCGACTGGCTGGGCTTCGTGAAGACCGCCCGGGCGCGCAACAAGATCCGTCAGTGGATCAAGCAGGAGGAGTTCGACAGCTCGGTGCGGCTGGGGCGGGAGTTCATCGAGCGGGAGGTGAAGAAAGCGCGTCGCGGGCGCATCTCCGACGAGCGCTTCGAGGAGGTGGCGCGCAAGCTGGATTTCATCGACGCCTCGTACCTCTTCGCCGCCCTCGGTCGCGGGGATCTCGGGCCGTCCGCCGTCTTCAAGGAGCTGTGGCCGGACGCGCCGGAGCCGGAGCCCTCGAAGCCGCCCTCGGCCTTCGAGCGGCTGGTCTCACGCGTACGTGGCAAGTCCGCGGGGGTGCGGATCCAGGGGATGGAGAACCTGATGGTCCGCTACTCCCAGTGCTGCCAGCCCGTCCCGGGCGACGAGGTGATCGGCTACATCACCCGCGGACGGGGCGTGTCGATCCACCGGGTCGACTGTCCCAACGTGCTGAACCTGGCCGACCACCCCGAGCGGCGGGTGGAGATCGAGTGGGAGGCCGAGGCCGGCGAGCGCTTCTTCGTGCGTCTGGAGATGGAGGGCAGCGACCGCCGTGGCCTGGTCGCCGACATCGCCAGCACCATCACCCAGACCAACACCAACATCAAGAGCGTGAACATCCACGCCGAGGAGATGGGCATGCGCGGCGAGTTCGTGGTGGAGGTGGAGAACCTGGATCACCTGAAGCGCGTGGTGAATGCCGTGAAGCGGGTGAAAGGGGTGATCTCGGTGGAGCGGCGGGAGCACTTTGGGGAGGGGTGAGCGCGCGGTGGCAGGAATTACGAATTACGAATTACGAATTACGAATTACGTGCGCCCCTTCTTCTCGAGTGGAGCATAGCACCGCGGTGGATACTGAGATGCACGATTGGATGACAGCTTTTTGCGCAAGGTCGCTTACTTCGTAATTCGTAATTCGTAATTCGTAATCCACTACTCGCTTGCTTCGACCCATGCCATTCGATCTGGCCTCCCCCTTCGAACCCCGCGGCGATCAGCCGGAAGCGATCGACCAGCTGGTCGAGGGGCTCGAGCGGGGGCAGAAGTTCCAGACGCTGCTGGGCGCCACGGGCACGGGGAAGACGCTCACCATGGCGCACGTCATTGCGCGGTACGGCAAGCCGGCGCTGGTGATGAGCCACAACAAGACGCTGGCGGCGCAGCTGTACGGCGAGCTGAAGCAGTTCTTTCCCCGCAACGCGGTCGAGTACTTCATCTCCTACTACGACTACTACCAGCCGGAGGCGTACGTCCCGGCGACGGACACGTACATCGAGAAGGACTCCTCCATCAACGAGGACATCGAGCGGCTGCGCCTGCGGGCGACCTCGTCGCTGATGGAGCGCGACGACGTGATCATCGTCGCGTCCGTCTCCTCGATCTACGGCCTCGGCGACCCGCAGGAGTACCGTGAGCAGATGGTGACGCTGGCCGTCGGCCAGCAGATCCGCCGCAAAGAGATCCTGGAGTCGCTGGTCAACGTCCAGTACTCGCGCAACGACATCGCCTTCGAGCGCGGCAGCTTCCGCGTGCGGGGCGACACGGTGGAGGTCTTCCCCGCTTACGACGAGCAGGGGATCCGCGTCGAGCTCTGGGGAGACGAGATCGAGCGGATCTCGCGCTTCGATCCGCTCACCGGCGAGACGATCGTGACGCTGCAGCGCACCGCGATCTATCCTGCCACGCACTTCGTCACCCAGCGGGCGACGATCGAGCGCGCGGTCGCGCGCATCCGCGAGGAGCTGCAGGAACGGCTGAAGGTCCTGCAGGCCGAGAATAAGCTGCTGGAGGCGCAGCGGCTCGAGTCGCGCACCAACTTCGACATCGAGATGATGCTCGAGATCGGCACCTGCGCCGGGATCGAGAACTACTCGCGGCACCTCAGCGGTCGTCGGGAAGGGGAGCGCCCCGCCTGCCTCCTCGACTACTTCCCCGCCGATTTCCTGGTGATCGTGGACGAGAGCCACGTCACCATCCCCCAGATCGGCGCGATGTACAACGGCGACCGGGCGCGCAAGCTGACCCTGGTCGAGCATGGCTTCCGCCTGCCGTCGGCGCTGGACAACCGGCCGCTGACCTTCGAGGAGTGGGAGGAACTGGTCCCGCAGGTGATCTTCGTCTCCGCCACGCCAGGTGACTACGAGCTGGAGCGGAGCGGTGGAGTGGTGGTGGAGCAGATCATCCGCCCGACGGGGCTGGTGGACCCGGAGGTCGAGGTCCGCCCGGTACGCGGTCAGGTGGACGATCTGCTGGCCGAGATCCGGGAGCGCGCGGCGCGCAACGAGCGGGTGCTGGTGACCACGCTCACCAAACGGATGGCGGAGGACCTGACCGATTATCTGCAGGGCGTGGGCGTGCGTGTGCGCTACCTGCACTCGGACATCGGTGCGCTGGAGCGGGTGGAGATCCTGCGCGACCTGCGCACCGGGAAGTTCGACGTGCTGGTGGGGATCAACCTGCTGCGCGAGGGGCTGGACCTGCCGGAAGTATCGCTGGTGGCCGTACTGGACGCGGACAAGGAGGGGTTCCTGCGCTCCGACCGCTCACTCATCCAGACCATCGGGCGGGCGGCGCGCAACGCCTCGGGGAAGGCGATCCTCTACGCCGACCGGATCACCGGATCGATGCAGCGGATGATGGACGAGACCAACCGCCGCCGGGAGATCCAGCTCGCCTACAATCGGAAGCACGGCATCATCCCGCAGACCATCATCAAGTCGATCTCGGAGATCGAGCTGGCCACCCGCGTAGCCGACGCCAGGACGCCGCGCGAGCCAGCCGCCCGGGTGGCCGAGAAGCGCCGCACCTACGGCGCCCCCAGCGGCGACGGCCGCTCCCCCGAGGAGCTCATGGCCGAGATCGAGGCCGAAATGCGCGAAGCCGCCGCGCAGCTCGACTTCGAGCGCGCCGCCATCCTCCGTGACCAGCTACTGGAGCTGCGGTCGGAGCTCGAGGGGAAGAAGGCGACGAGGCGGTAAGGCCGAATTACGAATTACGAATTGCGAATTACGAATTACGAGTTGGGGGTCGCGCCCAAGTGTCAGTTTTGGGCGCGACCCCCAATTCAAAATTCAAAATCCAAAATTCAAAATTGCCGTCAGGTAATTCGCAATTCCTGCCCTACTGCCCTCCCGTCAGCGTCCTGCGGATCCGGTCCAGCTCTTCTTTGAGCTGTTTTACCTCCGTTTCGCGTGCGTTCAGCTCGCGACGAAGGCGCTCGACTTCGCTGGTGCTGCTTTGCACCGGCTCGGCGCGGATCACGATGCGCGTCTGGGGTTTGTCCTGCAGGGCGGGGATGCGCTCCTCCATGGGGAGGTTCAGCTGGTGCGCCAGCTGGTGCAGCGTCTCCCCTTCGGGGCGTCGGGCAACGCGGCCGTGCTCGGAATCGGCGGCCAGGTAGCGCTCCAGCCACTCCTCCGCCGGCTTGGGGTCGAAGCCGGGGTTCCGCGCGTCGAGGTGGATGGCGCCCAGGTAGAACAGGCTCTCCCGCCCCTCGTTGGTGTGCGGGTATTCGCGGGCCAGGAGCTGGAAAACGGAGTCGGCCCGCTCGTAGTCGCGCGTGGCGAAATAGCCGTGCGCCTCATCCCACAGCTCGCGCCGTTCCCACGAGTCGCTCGGAACCGATCCCAGAGGGGCGCAGGCAGTGAACAGAAGGAGGATCGGCAACAGGCGTTTGAGCGTCATTCGCGGGTATGAACTAAGTTTCGGCCGGCTCCTGGACGGGCGGCTGAAGAGGTAAGAAGACTCGGATCGTGGTTCCTTTGCCGACGCGACTTTCTGCACTGATCGTGCCCCCATGAGCGTCGACGATTTCTCGCGAGATGGCCAGCCCCAGTCCCGATCCCACCGAGCGGGGCTGCGCCTCGTTGTCAACCTGGAAGAACTTCTCAAAGATACGCGGCAGCTTGTCCGCGGGCACACCTACACCGGTATCGCTGATTGCGATCCCGATCCCCCCATCGGCCGACCCCGCCATCATGCGGATCCGACCGTGGCGCGGGGTGAACTTGAAGGCGTTGGAGAGCAGGTTGCCGATCACCTCGTTCAGCCGATCGGCGTCGCCCTGGATCGTCTTCGGCAGGTCGGGCGCCAGGTGCACGCCGAAGTCGATCTCGTTCTGCACCGCCAGCGCCTCGAAGCTGGTCGCCAGCTCCTCCAGAAACGGCCGTAGCTCGATCTCCTTGATCTCCAGCCGCCCACCGCCCGCCTCGAAGCGGCTCACGTCCAGGAGCTGCTGGATCAGCCTTGCCAATCGATCCGTCTGATCGCCCACCGAGATTAGGGTCTTCCGCTGCTCCTCGGACAGCTCGCCGTAGATGCCGTCGAGCAGCAGGGAGAGATAGCCCTTGATCACCGAGAGCGGTGTCTTCAGCTCGTGCGAGGCGACCGAGACGAACTCCGCCTTCAGCCGGTCCAGCTCGGCAAGCTGCTCCGTCATCCGGTGGAAGGAGTGCGACAGATCGCCGAGCTCGTCCGAGCGCTCCGGGATATCCTCGAGCTGCGGGGTGAAGTCTCCCGCCGCCACGACCGCCATTCCCCGCCGCAGTCGCTGGATGGGGACCAGCAGGCTACGCGTCAGCCACCCGCCAAGGACCAGGGCGGCGGTGAGCGCGATGCCCAGGGCGAGCATGGTGATCTGCGCGGCCTGCGACGCGGCGTCGCTCGCCTCGTCCACCTGCCGCTGCCCCACCGCATCGATCTGGTTGGCGATGGCGTTGATCGCCTGCTGGGTGCGCGCCGCCAGCGAATCGGTGTACTGGGTCCGGAAGGTGTCGGCCGCCTCCACCTGACCCGCACCCATGAGCAGGTGCTCGTGGGCGAAGGCAGCACGCAGCGAGTCCCACTTCGCCCGCGCGGCTTCGGTCACATCGGCGTAGGGGCCGACGGCCAGGCTATCGAGCTGTCGCTCGATGCGCCGCGCGTGCTGCGTCTCCATTCGGGCCGCCTCGGCGAACTCCGGAGAATCCGCGGAGCGCGCCAGCGCCAGGTGGATCCGGGCGCTGTTGCTCATGTCGCGGAAGGCCGACTGCAGCTCGCCGAGCTTCAGTGCTCGCTCGGCGTTGCGCAGGCTGATGTCGGAGATGTCGTCGCGGAGCTCGTAGAGGGAGTTCACCGCCACCGTGGCGGGGGCCGCCAGGATGACCGCGATGACGACCAGCGTGATGACGAACCTTTCGCGAAGCCTCATTGCTCTTCCCGCTTCGCGTCGTCCCACAGGGTGTCCAGCTCCTGCAGACCTGCCTGGCCGACCACCACCCCCCGCTCGCGCGCAAGGCGCTCGAGCGCTGCGAAACGTCGACGAAATTTGCGGTTGGCGCGGGCGAGCGCGGTAGGCGCATCCACCTGCGCGAGACGGGCGAGGTTCACCACCGAGAAGAGCAGATCTCCGATCTCGTCCTCCAACGCGGCGGCGTTGGCCGTGTCCAGCTCCGCGCCGACCTCATCGATCTCCTCCCGCACTTTCTTCCATGCTCCTCTCGGCTCTGGCCAATCGAATCCTACTCGAGCCACCTGTGCCTGCAGTCGCTCCGCCTGTCGCAAAGGATCGGGTCCGGGGGCGATGTCCTCCAGCAAGCCCTTCTCGGAGGCCTCGGCCGGCTGACGCGCGGCCCGCTCCTCCGCCTTGATCTCTTCCCAGGAACGCGCCGCCCCGTCCCCGTAGAGGTGCGGGTGACGTCGGCGCATCTTCTCCTCGAGCGAGGCGACGACCTGCTGGCGGGTGAAATCGCCCTTCTCCTCGGCGATCACCACCTGGAAGGCAAGGTTGAGCAGGAGGTCGCCCAGCTCATCGCGCAGACCCCGCGGATCGTTGCGCTCGATGGCGTCGACCACCTCGTGGGCCTCCTCCAGGAGGAAACGGCGCAGAGAGTGCGGGGTCTGCGCGGCGTCCCACGGGCATCGTTCACGCAGAAACTCGACCAGCGCCAGGGCACGGTCGAGCGCTCCCTCGGGGTGAGGAATGGGCGGAAAGTCTGCTTGCGAGTCGCTCACTGTCGGCCTATACTACATCGCTTGTGTCCGACCCGTCAACTGCTTCCCGGTCACGCGCTTGGGTCGAGGTTCGCCTCGATCGCCTCCGCGCGAACGCCCTCGCCGTCCAGCGCGCCGTCGGTAGCCGGACGGCGCTCGTTCCCATGGTCAAAGCCGACGCCTACGGGCTCGGCATGGGTGCCGTCGTCGACGCGCTGCAGGCCCTTCCCGATCTGCGCGGGCCCTGGGCGTTCGGGGTCGCGGCTGTGCAGGAAGGGGAGGCGCTGCGCGTTCATGGATGGCGAGGCCGCGTGCTGGTCTTCTCTCCGCTGTGGCCGGAGGAGCTCGCGGGGGCCGCGGAGGCGGGGCTGACGCCCTGCCTGTCCAGCGTGGATGCGGTGGAGCACTGGGCGGCGATCGCGCGTCGGCGCGCGGAGACGCTCCCTTTCCACGTGGAGGTCGACACGGGCATGGGGCGTGCGGGCCTCCCCGCCGACCGTGCCGCGGAGTGGGGAAAAGCGGTGGCAGCCGTCGCGGACGGTGCGCTTCGCTGGGAGGGGTGCTACACCCACTTCCACTCGGCGGACGAGCCGGACCTGGCCCCGACCGACCTGCAGCGCGCCCGCTTCGAGCGCGCGTTGGAGGCGCTGCCGCCCGCGATCCGGCGTGAGCTGAGGGTGCACTCGGCGAACAGCGCGGCCGCCCTGCGCCGCGGGGGATTCGGAGACGACCTCGTGCGCCCGGGGATCTTCCTTTACGGCGGAGGGGTAGGGGCGGCGGTGAGCCCGCAGCCGGTGGCGTCGGTGCGGGCTCGCCTGGTCCTGGTGCGGGAGGTGCCCGAGGGCGCCACCGTCGGCTATGGCGCCACGTACACGGCGCGGCGGCCGGAGCGGTGGGGCACGCTCAGCATCGGATACGGTGACGGCCTGCCGCGCGCCCTCTCCCCGGGCGGTGGCGCTGCCCTGGTGCGGGGTCGACGGGTGCCGATCATCGGCCGCATCTCGATGGACCTGACGACCGTGGACCTCACCGACGTGCCGGAGGCGAGAGTCGGCGACATCGCTACCCTTCTCGGCCAGGACGGGGAGGAGGAGATCACCGTCGACGAGGTGGCGCACCGGGTAGGCACGATCTCTTACGAGATTCTCACCGGGTTGACGCGGCGGCTGCCGCGCGAGTACCTGGATTCTCCTCCCGCGAGCTGACCGTGAGCCGAGGCGGGAGGTTCAAGCCGCCGGATCGATCCGGGGCCGGATCAAGGGGCCGGAAGACGCGATCATCGCCCGCGGGAGCATCGCTCCCGGGGGCGTTCACATCCTCAAAGCCGTAATGCGAGACCTGATCCGCAGGACCCTCCGCGGCGCCTCCGCACTGGCGGTGACCGGCGCGTTGATGGCCTGTGACAACGAGATCCCGACCGCGACGGGCTCCGATCTCTTCCCCGGAGGCCTCACCCCGACCACGCTGCTCGCCGAGTTCGGTGGCAGCGACTTTCTGCTGAGCGAGGAGGTCTTCCGCGGCTTCGGCGACCCGCGCCTCAGTCCTTTCTTGCTGGTCGGCAACGATTTCGACGGGGAGTTCGACGCCCACACCCTCGTCCGCTTCACCGCAATTCCCGATACCGTCTCGTACACAGACGACGGGGCGCCGCAGCGCGCGGAGATCGAGAACTACGCGGGCGGACGGGTGCTCGTGCACGTCGACAGCCTGGCCACCACCCCTCGGGGCACCATCCGGCTGCTGCTCTGGGAGCTGGACCAGGCGTGGGATAGCTCCAGCGTGAGTTGGGAGCGCGCCGTCGACAACGAGGAGCAGCAGGTCCCCTGGACGACTCCAGGCGGGACCACCGCGCGCTTGATCGGCTCGGAGTTCTGGATTCCCGGCGACACCGCGCAGGCCGACACCGTCGCCTTGCCCCTCGACTCGCTGGCCGTGGCGCGGATGCGCACGGAGGGCCACCCGGGACTCATGATCACCAGCGACCAGCCCGGGGTGCGAGTGAAGGTGACAGGGCTGGTCTTCGCCGGGGATGCCCGCCCCGCGGGCAACCCCGACACCCTCGTCGAGGTCAGATCAGAGGAGCGGGTCGACGCCTTCATCTTCACTCCGGAGACGCCGGAAAACCCCGACGTCCTGGCGAGCGGGGGGCTGCGCGGCGACCGGTCGCTGGTGACCATCCGTCTGGACCAGGAGGTGGAAGCGTGTCCGGAGGATGGCGGCGAGTGCACGGTGATGCCGCTGCGCGACATCACCCTCAACCGGGCGCAACTCGTGCTGCAACCGGTGCCGGTGCCGGGAGGACACCGACCGGTGGCGACCCCTACCGTTCAGCTTCGCCGGGTGGCCGAGCCGCACCTCGGGCGCCTGGCCCCGCTGGGCCCACTGGTCGCAAGCGATACAATCTCTCCGGCCGCTCTGGAGGAGGGCGGGGAGGAGTTCACCCTCGATCTGACTACCGCGCTCCTGCAGTTCCTTGCCCTGCAGCGCAGCGCCATCGCGAACGGTGAGGAGCCGGAGACGCAGATGAGCCTGGCCCTGCTGACGAGCTTCCAGGTTCCCGACCTGGGCCTTCTCTGGTTCGAACGCTCGCCACGGCTCCGGGTGATCTACACGCTGCCCCTGAACCCGGCGCTGCCATGATGTGCGTGAGTCTTTCCCGTCTTCGTCGCGCCGGCCTCGTCGTCGCCCTGAGCGGCGCCCTGTTCGGGCCGCTGGGAGCCGGGGTGGCTGCCGCCCAGTCGCTCTTCTCGACCGGCGGCCTCGGTCTGGTCACCGATCCCCAGGACGCGCGCGGCGCGGCCCTGGGCGGCACGTCTCTCGGACTTCCCGGACCGGAGCTGTCGTGGGACAACCCCGCGGGCGCGGTGGGACTGCCAGCGGCGGGTCTCCGCGTCTCCTTTCAACTCGATGGCTTCGAGGCCGATTTCTCGGGTCGCAACAGCAGCGCCTCCACCGCTCGCTTCCCGCTGATCATAGGGGCCTTCCCCTTCGGGGACCGGTGGGTGGTGACCGCCGGGTTCGCAGGCTTCCTGGATCAGAACTGGGCCTTCGAGGAGCAGGACACGCTGATCATCGCCGGCGACTCGGTACCGGTGCTCGACCGGATCACCTCGGACGGTGGCGCCTCCCGCCTGCGCTTGGGAGCGGGGTACCGGCTTACCCCCTCGCTCACCATCGGGGTGGGTGGGGAGCTGTTCACGGGCGGGCTCGAGCGGGTCTCGGGGCGGATCTTCCCCGGCCAGAGCTCCCCCGCCTGCTGCGCGGCATCCTGGACCTACTCGGGAACCGGGATGGTGGCGAGCATCGACTACACGCCCTCGGAGGCGCTGACGGTCGCGGTGTCCGGCTCCATGGGGGGCTCGCTGGAGGCGGAGGTGAGCTCGGGACCCGGGGCGACGGATCGCAAGTACGATCTGCCAACGATGTTCAGCGTCGGCACCAGTGGTCGGGTGGCGCCCAGCGTGCTGGTGACCCTGGGGGGGCAGTGGGCCGGGTGGTCGTCGCTCGACGAAGCGCTCGCGGAAGAGGGAGGGGCGCGCGATAGCTGGTCGCTACAGGGCGGGGTCGAGCTGGAGGCGCTTCAGCTTTTCGGTCAGACCATCCCTCTCCGCGTCGGGGGACGGACCGAGCGGCTCCCGTTCCGCTTCACGGGGTCGGAGAACGATTGGGCAAGTGAAACCGCCGCCACCGCCGGTACGGGGCTCGTGCTGGGTGGTGGCGCCGCGCGGTTGGACTTTTCCGTGGAGCGCGGGCGCCGCGGCAGTGACGCCGCGGGCCTGGAGGAGTCCTACTGGCGATTCCTCTTTTCTGCGACCGTGTTGGGCCGGTGAACGCGGAACCTGTCGTCGCGCCGCTGATCCTGGTGGTGGATGACAATCCGCTCAACGTGGAGCCTCTGTGCGATCTGCTGGAGGCGATGGGCTACCGCGTCGACCGCGCGCTGGACGGGGCCACCGCTCTCCGCCTCGCCCATGAGCGCCAGCCGGACCTCGTTCTCCTGGACATCATGATGCCGGGGATGAACGGTCTCGAGGTCTGTACGCGCCTGCGCGAAGATCCGGCGACCGCGCGCATCCCCGTCGTTTTCGTCACCGCCCTCTCCGAGACCGAGGACAAGCTCCGGGCCATCGAGGCCGGCGGCGATGACTTCCTCACCAAGCCCTTCAATCGCACGATCCTGCTGGCGCGAGTTCGCTCGCTGCTGCGCCTCAAGGCGGCGCGCGATGAGCTCGAGAATTCTTATCGTAAGCTGCAGGCAATGGAGCGGCTGAAGGACGATCTGATGAAGATGATCGTCCACGACCTGAAGTCGCCGCTGACCGCCATCCTGGCCACCCTGGAGATGGCCGTGGATGGGGACTTCGGGCAGCTCACCGAGGAGCAGAGTCGAGTGCTGGCCGACGCGCACGAGCGCGGCGGCGACGCGCTCGCGCTGATCGACGACCTGCTCGAGCTGACCCGCCTGGAGGAATCGCACCTGCTGCTCAACCCGCAACGGTTGGACGCGGGCGAGCTGCTGCGCGAGGTCGCCGAGGCGTGGCGGGTGCGGGTGGAGCAGCAGGGGGCGCGGCTGGAGGTCCACCCGGTCGACGGCCTCGGCTTCGAGGCGGACGTTCACCTGCTGCAGCGCGTCTTCTCGAACCTGATCGGGAACGCCCTGCGGCACGCCGGCAGCGGGATCACGATCGAGCTGCGTGTCCGGCCGTCGAACGATCCGCCCGGGGTGGTCTTCACCGTTGCCGACAACGGGGTCGGCATCTCCCCCGCCTACCACGAGGCCGTCTTCCGCAAGTTCAGCGCGATACCGAAATCGGGACGGAAGCCCACGTCGGGTCTGGGGCTGACTTTCTGCAAGCTTGCGGTGGAGGCGCACGGGGGACAGATCTGGTTGGAGAGCCAGGTCGGCAAGGGGAGCGCCTTTCACTTTCTGCTTCCCCCCTGTCTGCCGCCGGAGCTCGCCGCCGCCGAGCGCCCGGCGGCGGATCTCGCCGCTCCGGAGGGTCCGCAGCCGTGAGCGAGGGCGCGGCGGGAATGCAGGTAAAGCGGCCATATCCTGGCCTTTTCCTTGCATTTGAGGGGGTCGAAGGATCCGGGAAGAGCACCCAGACGCGCCTTCTCGCGGAGGACCTCACCCGGGCCGGCTACGAGGTCACCGTCGCGCGCGAGCCGGGGACCACTCCGCTGGGGGAAAGGATCCGGTCGATCGTGCTGGAGGGGGCGGACCTGGAGATCCCCGGCCGGAGCGAGCTGTTCCTCATGCTGGCGGCGCGGGCGGCCTTCGTGGACCAGGTGGTGCGGCCCGCCCTGGAGGCGGGACGGATCGTCATCTCCGACCGGTTCGAGCTCTCGACCCTGGCCTATCAGGGGGCGGGGCGCGGCGTACCGGTGGAGGAGATTCAGCGGGCGAACCGCCTGGCCACGGGCGGTCTCTCTCCCGATGCCACGATCCTGCTGAGCCTGGACCCCGAGGAGGGGGTGCGAAGGCAGGATGCCGTGTCCAAGCGGCGCGACCGGCTGGAGCGCGAAGGGATCGAGTTCCACCGTCGGGTCGCCCGTGGATACGAAGAGCTGGCCGAGCGGGTAGCGGGCGTGGTGCGCGTCGATGCGGCCGGCTCGATCGAGGAAGTCAGGATGGGTGTGCGGCGGGCGCTCAGCTCTCGCTTCCCAGAAACATTCCCCTTGTGAGGGTTTACCAAACACAGTCCGGATCCGGCCTGACCGGGCGTCGCTGATCACTAGCCGTCGGAGGATGCATGAAGCTGAAGCGGACATTCCTTGGTCCGGTCCTCGTCGCCCTGGTCGCCTTCATCTCCGGGGGGTGGCTGCTGCAACACCAGGTGGCGGTGGCGAACGGCGTGGATGAGAGGATCTTCAACGAAATCCTCTCGCGCGTTGCGCGCGACTACGTGGACGAGCATTCGCAGGAGGAGCTCTACCAGATGGCGGTGGATGGCCTCCTCTATGAGCTCGGCGACCCGCATACCAGCTTCATGTCTCGCGAGGCGTACGAGGACCTGCGGGTGCAGACCACCGGCGAGTACGGCGGCCTGGGCATCCAGATCGCGGAGCGCGGAGGCTGGATCACGGTGATCGCCCCGTTGCCGGGCACTCCCGCCGAGCGCGCCGGGTTGCGTGCGGGCGATCGCATCATCGAGGTCGAGGGCAAGTCGACGGAGGGGTGGAGCGACGAGGACGCGGTGAAGGTGCTGCGCGGCCCCAAGGGTTCGCCGGTGAGCATCCGCATCGCGCGGCCGGGGGTGGACGAGCCGATCCCCTTCACCATCGTACGCGACGAGATCCGAGTGAAGTCGGTGCAGTACGCGTACATGCTCCAGCCAGGAATCGGCATCGCGCGGCTGAACGTGTTCGCGGAGACCTCGACCTCGGAGTTGCAGCGCGCGATCGAAGATCTGCGCTCCCAGGGCATGAAGGGCCTGATCCTCGACCTCCGGACGAACCCGGGCGGGCTACTCGACCAGGGGGTGCAGGTGGCGGATCTCTTCCTCGAGCCGGGCCAGACGATCGTGGAGACTCGCGGCCGGGATCCGCGCGACAACGAGACCTTCACCGCGGCGAAGCCGGACCTGCTGCCGGGTATCCCGATGGTCGTGCTGGTGGACGAATACTCGGCGAGCGCGGCGGAGATCGTGGCCGGGGCGCTGCAGGACCACGACCGGGCGCTGGTGATCGGCTCGCCGACCTTTGGTAAGGGCTCGGTGCAGACGCTCTTCCCGCTGTCCGGCGGAAACTTCCTGAAGATGACCACCGGGCGCTGGTATACGCCGGTCGGGCGCTCCATCCAGAAGGAGCGCCGCAGCCGGGAGCAGGAAGAGCTGACGGCGCTCCTGGAAGAGGAGGCGATCTCCGAGGAGGGGCATCCAGTTCCCGCTGGTGAGGCCGTCGACACCGCCATGCGCCGGCCGTATCGGACCGACAGCGGCCGCATCGTGTACGGTGGCGGCGGCATCGTCCCCGACCTGCTCGTCAAGCCGGACACGCTGACCGAGCGGGAGCGCGAGTTCTTCTCCACCATTGCCAAGGGTGGCAGCAAGTTCAACGACGCGATCTTCCGCTACGCGGTGGATTACGTGCGCGAACACCCCGAGCTCCAGCGCGGTTTCGACGTTACCGACGCGATGTTCGAGGAATTCTACCAGCGCCTGACCGAGTCCGGCCTCGAGGTGCCGCACGAGCAGTACGTGGACGCCGATCGCTGGGTGCGCCAGCGCCTCGGCTACGAGATCGCGCTCGCCAAGTGGGGGTCCGCGGTCGCCTCGCAGCGCAGCAACGCCGACGACCGGGTCGTGCGCACGGCGGTAGACCTGCTGCGGCAGGCGAACAGCCAGCAGGCGCTCTTCGAGTTGGTGGAGCAGCGCCAGCAGCAGGCAGCGCGGTGATCGGACTGGGCCCGGCGCGGGTGTCGACCGGGTAGCGGCCGTAGCAACGGCGGGAAAGGCCGGCGGGGGAAGGGGAGGGGTCCCCTTTCTCCGCCGGCCTCGCGTTGCGGGCTCGGGTGCACGGCTCCAGCGAAGGAGAGGGAGGTGAGCGAAGCGGCGACGGGCGCGGGGCTCGAAGTGCAATCCAGCGGAGGAAGGCTGCCGGGGGGTGCGGCAGGGCACGATGAGCGGCCGCCGGTCGCTCCGGCGCTCGTTCTGCTCGCCTCGGTGTTTGCGGTGAGCTGGGCGGGGCCTCTGGTGCGCTTCGCGACGGCGCCCGCGCTGGCGATCTCCTTCTGGAGGCTCGCCTTCTCCTGCGGGCTGATCGGCGGGCTTCTGCTGGCGCGCGGCGAGTGGCGGGAGCTGAGGGGGCTGGGACGGCGGAACTGGCTGCTCTCCGTGCTGGCGGGAGCCTTCCTGGCGGCACACTTCGTTACCTGGATCGCCTCGTTGGAGCTGACCACGGTGGCGGCGTCGGTGCTGCTCGTCTCCACGCAGCCGTTGTGGGTAGCGCTCCTCTCCATTCCGCTGCTGGGCGAGCGTCCGCGGCCGGTGCAGTGGCTAGGGATCGCCGTGGCGGTGCTGGGCGCTGGATGGGTGGGCTGGGGGGACCTGGGGCAGGGAATCGGCAGCATCCGCGGGGATCTGCTGGCCCTCTCGGGTGCGATTCTGGCGGCGTTCTATTACGTTCTCGGCCGTGGCCTGCGCCGGCGCATGACGATCTGGCCCTACGTGGGCGTCGTGTACGGGGCCGCCACGCTGGTGCTGCTGCTGGCGATACTGGCGGTCGGCACCCCCTTCGTCGGATATCCGGGAACCGACTGGCTGGTCTTCCTGGCGCTTGCGGCCGGGCCGATGATGATCGGCCACACCGGCCAGAACTGGGCCCTGCGCTACCTGCCAGCGTACGTCGTCAACCTGTCCCTGCTGGGCGAACCCGTCGGGGCCACGCTGATCGCCTGGGTGCTGCCGGGGATCCGCGAAGTCCCCCCGCCGTCGGTGCTCGCCGGGGGCGGGCTGATCCTGCTCGGCATCATCCTGGGAATGCGGAGACGCTGAACGATGGCCGAACCGGTCGTGGAGATGGTTCGGGGAACCGTGGTCGAGTCGCAACACCGGGTACACGCCGCGGTCGTGGACGCGGAGGGGCGGATACGCGCCTCGGTTGGCGATCCGGACCTGGTGACCTTCATCCGCTCCGCCGCGAAGCCCTTTCAGGCGCTGCCGGTGATCTCGGACGGGGCGATGGACCGCTTCGGGGTGACCCTCGAGGAGCTGGCGGTGGCCTGCGGGTCCCACTCGGGCGAGGCGCGGCACGTACGTGTGGTGACCTCCTTGCTGCAGCGGATCGGTCTGGACGCGGAGGCGCTCGCCTGCGGGCCGCACCCGCCCTTCCACGCTGCCTCACGGCGCGAGCTGGCGGAAGCAGGTCTCGAGCCGGGGCGGCTGCACAATGCCTGTTCCGGGAAGCACGCCGCCATGCTCTCCGTGGCGCGCGTCAACGGGTGGAGCACCGCCGGCTACGAGCATCCCGAGCACCCCGTGCAGGCGCGCATGATCGCCGAGCTGGAGCGCTGGCTAGGCCTGCCGCCCGAGGCGATGGCCATGGGCACCGACAACTGCGCGGCGGTGACCGTGGGCGTGCCGCTGCGCAGCACGGCCTACGGCTACGCGCGGCTGGCGCAGGCGGCGCGTGTGGGCGAGCGAGAGCCCACCTACGTGGTGGGGGCCATGACCAGCTATCCCGAGATGGTGGGGGGCGAGGGTCGGCTCTGCACCGAGCTGATGACGGTGGCCGCGGGACGGCTCTTCGCCAAGGCCGGCGCCGAGGGGGGCTACTGCGTGGGCGTGCCCGGCGCCGAGCTGGGGATCGCCATGAAGATCGAGGACGGCGCACAGCGGGCAGTCGGCCCCGCGATCCTGGCGATCCTGCGCGAGCTGGACCTCATCTCCGAGGACGACCTCGGCCGCCTGCTGCACCACGCCTACCCCGAGGTGGTGGACACCAGGGGAGAGGTGGTGGGACAGGTGCGGGCGAGGGTGCAGGTGTGTCCGCGCGGGGCGGGGTGACAAGGTGAACGGGTGAACGGGTGAACGGGTGAACGGAGGTGCCGGAGCGGCCCCAAGCGTCACAGTGGGCCCGGTGGGAGATCCCAAGCGGGGCTGTCGGGGCCGCTCGATTCTCCGAGTGCACCACGCGGGTGAGCGGACGCTCACCTCCCTCACCCTGTTACCTTGTCACCTTGTCACCCCGTCACTCCCCCTCTCCTTGTCCCGCCGGCCGGCCGGCCCCCACTCCGCTCCCCGCCCCCGCGGCCCCGCGTTTGCCCATCTAGAGGAGTCAATGGCCGCGGATGTAAGCCAGGGCCGGCGGCAGCGCCCGCCGGTCGTGTGCGACATACACACGGGCGTAGCCCAGGATAACGATGTTTCTTGATCAGGCGATCATCGAGGTGACGGCGGGCCGAGGCGGCGAAGGGGCGGTGAGCTTCCGCCGCGAGGCGTACATACCCCTGGGCGGGCCGGACGGGGGAGATGGAGGGAAGGGCGGTGATGTCGTCCTCGAGGTGGACCCGCAGATGTCCACGCTGCTCGACTACCGCTACCGGCAGAAGTACCAGGCGCCTTCGGGGAAGAGGGGGTCGGGGTCGAAGCGGACGGGTGCGGCAGGGGAGGACCTGGTGCTGCGCGTCCCGCCGGGTACGGTGGCGCGGGACGCCGATACCGGGGAGGTGCTGGGCGAGCTGCTGCATCCCGGCGATCGGCTGGTGGTCGCGGCGGGGGGCCGCGGAGGGCGCGGCAACGCCTACTTCGCCACCGCCACCAACCAGGCGCCCCGCTACGCCCAGCCGGGCCAGGAGGGGGAGTCGCGCCGGCTCGAGCTGGAGCTCAAGCTGATCGCCGACGTGGGGTTGGTGGGCGAGCCGAACGCCGGCAAATCCACCTTCCTTGCCGCCGTCTCCGCGGCGACGCCGAAGATCGCCGACTATCCTTTCACCACCCTCACCCCGAACCTGGGCGTAGTCCAGCTCTCCGGGGGGCGTACCTTCGTGGTGGCAGACATCCCGGGGATCATCGAGGGCGCCCACGAGGGCCGCGGCCTCGGACACCGCTTCCTGCGTCACATCGAGCGCACGCGCACCCTGGCGCTGCTCATCCCGGCGGACGACCTCGACCCGCAGGTGACCTACGACCGGTTGCGGGCAGAGCTGCGCAGCTACTCGGAGGAGCTCGCGGAAAAGCCGTTCTGTGTGATCTTCACCAAGGCGGACCTGCTGCCCACCGACTGGCCGACCCCCTCGGTTGATGCTTCTGAGGCGTGGGGTCAGTTCCTGGTCTCGTCGGTCGCCCGACAGGGCCTGGAGCCGGTGCTCGAGGCGCTCTGGACCCGAGCCCACGACGAGGGCGCCCCGGTGGAGGCGGCCTCGGACGAGCCCTGGGAGCCGTGACGCCGTGGCCCTCAGCGAAGCGGCGCTGGAGCCGCTCCTCCGACTCTCCCTCGCCAGCGGGGTGGGACCGCAGCGACTCACCTCGCTGATCCGGCATTTCGGCGAGGCAGAGCGCGTGCTGGCCACCCCCGCCCGGGAGCTGGCCCTCCTGCCGGGGATGAACGCCTCCGTGGCCGCCGCCATCGCGGCGCAGGCCGGCCCCGCCGGCAGGGCCTCGACCCGGCGTGCGCTACAGGCGATCCGCCACGCCGGTGCGGTCGCCCTCACCCAGGACGATCCGCTGTACCCAGAGCCCTTCCGGGTGGTGACCGAACCGCCGTACCTGCTCTTCGCCTCGGGCCGGCTCGAGTACCTGCGGGCCCCCGCGGTGGCGATCGTCGGTACCCGTACCCCCACCCCCTGCGGCCGAGATGCGGCCACCCGCTTCGCCGCGGGGCTCGCGCGCAGCGGCTACGCGGTCGTGAGCGGGATGGCCCGCGGCATCGACAGCGCCGCTCACACGGGCGCGCTCGAGGGGGGAGGCCCCACCATCGGCATCCTCGGGCACGGGATCGACGTGGTCTATCCGCCGGAGAGCCGCGCGCTCTTCGCGGGCGTACGCGAGCGGGGCCTGCTAGTCTCCGAATTCGCCCCGCGCGAGAAGCCGCGTCCGGGGAATTTCCCGCGGCGCAACCGGCTGATCGCGGCGCTCTGCCAGGGTGTGGTGGTGGTGGAGATGGGCCTTCGCAGCGGGGCGCAGCACACGGTGGGTTACGCCCTCGAGCTGGGGAAGGAAGTCATGGCGGTGCCGGGAGCGATCGATTCTCCTCAGAGCGAAGGGACGAACCAGCTCATCCGCGACGGCGCTCGCGCCGTCACCTGCGTGCAGGAGGTACTGGAGGAGCTGGAAGGGGTATCCGCGACGGCGCCCCGGCCACGGCTGGAACGGGCGGCGGATCCACCCGCGTTGCCGCTCTTCGATGCCACCCAGGAGTCGGTCTACCGCGCCCTGGAGCCGTCCCCCAAGCACGTGGACGCACTCGTGGGGGAGACCGGCATCGGGTCCGGGGTATTGCTGGCCACCCTGCTCGACCTCGAGCTGCAGGGTGTGGTGGAAGCGCTGCCGGGCCAGCGTTATCGCCGTCTGCGCGCGGAGTGAATCTGATGGTCCCGCGGTCGCTCTACGTGCACGTTCCGTTCTGCGTGCGCCGCTGCTCGTACTGCGATTTCGCGGTGCATGCGACCCCGCGTCCGCCCGTCGACGACTGGTTGGATGCGGTGACCGCCGAGCTGGACCTCCAGATTGCACACTACGGCTGGCGGGCCCCCCTCTTCCTCGACACCCTCTACATTGGCGGCGGGACGCCGTCGCTGCTCGGGCCGCGAGGGATGCTACGACTGCGGGAGCGGCTGGAGCGGGTGGCGGAGTGGGACCCCGAGGGGGTGGAGTGGACCGCGGAGGCCAACCCCGAGAGCTTCACCCCTGATGTCGCGCAGGGGTGGCGCGAGGCGGGCGTGAACCGGTTGTCGCTCGGCGTGCAGACCTTTCACGAGCCGACCCTGCGCTGGATGGGGCGCATGCACGGTCCCGAGGGGCCGGTGCGGGCGATGGAGGCGGCCCGGGCGGCGGGCTTTCGCAACGTGAGCCTCGACCTGATCTTTGGTCTGCCCGAGCGGCTGGGGCGGAGCTGGGAGGGGGACGTGGAGGGGGTACTGGCGCTCGAGCCGGAGCACATCTCTCTCTACGGTCTCACCGCCGAGGCCGCGACGCCGCTCGGCCGGTGGGTGCGTGAGGGGCGCGAGGTCCTCGCCGATGAGGACCGCTACGCGCGCGAGTACCTGCACGCACACGCTCGGCTGACCCAGGCGGGGTTCGAGCACTACGAGGTCTCGAACTTCGGACGGGAGGGTCACCGATCCCGCCACAACTTCATCTACTGGACAGGGGCACCTTATGCCGCGCTGGGGCCCGGCGCGCACGGGTTCCGGCCTCCGGTGCGAAGCTGGAACTTGAGGGATTGGGAAGCATATAGACATGCGATCGGGCGGGGCGCGCTTCCCCTGGAGGGCGAAGAGGTTGTGGGGGACGAGGATGCGCGCCTCGAGCAAGTGTGGCTGGGGCTGCGCACGGTCGAAGGAATCCCAACAAAGGATATCAACGAGGTACAGCGGGACCTCGTGGGGCTCTGGGCGCAGCAGGGGTGGGCGCGAGAGGAGTCCGGCCGCGTCCGTCTGACGGCGGAGGGATGGCTCCTGCTCGATCGTCTCGCCGTGGACTTCGCCGCAGCGGGCGAGGTGAGTTGACCGAACTTCATCCCGAGAGCAGATTTTCCGCAGTTGATCCGACCGGTCGAGCCGATGAAGCCACAGCCGCTTACCGAACGCGAACAGCTCGTGCTCGAGGCGGTGATCCGGAGCTACGTGGAGACGGCCGAGCCCGCGGGGAGCCGCACCGTCGTGCGCCGCTTCAACCTGGGCATCTCGCCGGCCACGGTCCGGAACACCATGAGCGACCTCGAGGACAAGGGGTATCTGTTTCACCCGCACACGTCCGCGGGGCGTTTGCCCACGGACCGTGCGTACCGGGTGTACGTGGATTCGCTCCTGGAGCAGCCGCGCGTTCCGGTCGAAACGGAGTCTCTGCGGCAGGAGCTCGAGGCGGCGGGTGATCGCTCCGCGGTCGAGGTGGTGATCCGGCGGGCGGCGCAGGTTCTCGGTGTGGTGACGCAAGAGCTGGGGATCGCGAGCAGCCCTCAGCTCGCCGAAACGGAGCTCGAACGGATCGAGCTGGTGGCGATTGCCGGTGGGAAGATCCTGTTGGTGATGACGCTGCGCTCGGCGGGGGTGCGCACCGTGTTCGTCGACGTTCCGGCCGAGCTGCCGCAGTCGACGCTGGTCTCCGTCACCCAGATCCTCAACGAGCGCCTGGCGGGACTTCCGCTCAGCGAGGTGCGCAAGTCGCTGTCGGCACGGCTACGGGACAGCTCGGGCGGAGATCCGGCGGCCACGGAGTTCCTGAACATCTTTATTCAATCGGCCGACGAGTGGCTGCAGTGGCCGCCGCCGGCTGGCGACGGCGTTCACCTCGGACGAGCCTCCGTGCTCGCCGACCAGCCCGAGTTCCAGCACGGCACCGGGCTGCGGAACCTGCTCGAGCTGACCGAGCGCACGGACCTCCTCAGCCGCGTCCTGGCCGCCCGCGTGGGCCAGGAGGGGCTGCAGATCAGCATTGGAACGGAGCACAAGAATCCCGAGCTGGCGGGTTTCACGGTCGTGACCTCCGAGTACAACGTCGGCGGCCTGCGGGGCGTGATCGGCGTGATCGGACCCACTCGTATGCCGTACGACCGCATCATCGGCCTGGTGGAAGGGACCTCCCGGCTGATCTCGGAGTTCCTGACCTGATATCGCCTGCTTCAGGAAACATATGAGGGATTACTATGAGGTGCTGGGGGTCCCGCGGAATGCGGACACGGAGGCCATCAAGAAGGCCTACCGCAAGCTCGCGCTGAAATACCACCCGGACCGCAACAACGGGGATAAAGAGTCCGAGGAGAAGTTCAAGGAGGCCACGGAAGCCTACGAGGTGCTGCGCGACCCCGAGAAGCGGGCCGCGTACGACCGCTACGGCCATGCGGGCGTGAAGGCCGGCGCCGGGGCCGGATCGGGCTTCGCCGGGTTCGGCTTCGAGGACGCGCTGAACATCTTCATGCGCGACTTCGGCGGTTTCGCCGGCTTCGAGGAGTTCTTCGGCGGGGGCAGCCGACGTCGTGCGCGTGCGCAGCGCGGGCAGGACATTCGCCTGCGGCTGAAGATCACGCTCGCGGAAGTCGCGACCGGCGTCGAGAAGCGGATCAAGGTGCGCCTGCTGGACCCCTGTTCTCGCTGCTCGGGCACGGGGTCGGCGTCGCCGGGCGGTCCGCAGGCCTGCGCAACGTGCGGCGGTGTGGGTGAGGTCCGGCGGGTACAGCGTAGCGTTTTCGGCCAGTTCGTCAGCTCCGGACCGTGCCCGACCTGCGGGGGCACCGGTCAGCAGATCGTCGATCCCTGCCCGGCCTGCCACGGGGACGGGCGGGAGCGGGTGGAGCGCACCATCAAGGTGGAGATTCCGCCCGGCGTCTCGTCGGATAACTACATCACGCTGCGAGGACAGGGGAGCATCGGGCCACGCGGAGGGCCGCGAGGGGACATCTTGGTCGTTCTGGAGGTTCAGGAGGATCCCCGCTTCATCCGTGACGGCGACGACGTCGTGCACGTCCTGCCGATCTCCTTCAGCCAGGCCGTGCTGGGGGCGGAGCTGGAGGTGCCCACGGTACTGGGCACGGAGAAGGTCACCATTCCGCCGGGGATCCAGTCGGGCGAGACCATCGTGCTGCGCGGCAAGGGGCTGCCGCACCTGGGCGGCGGCGGCCGGGGCGACCAGATCGTGCGGGTGCAGCTCTGGACCCCCCAACCCAGCGAGCTCACCGAGGAGCAGGAGGAACTCTTCCGTCGCCTCTCCGAGATCGAGGGAGCCCCTCCCGCCGAGGCCGACCGCAGTCGCGGCGGGTTCTGGAGTCGGGTCAAAGAGGCGATTACCGGGTAGGGCGGAGGAGGGGCGAACTGCGAACTACGAGCTACGA